>NZ_JBEJZY010000045.1:0-37797 GCF_040256935.1 Photorhabdus viridis | reverse complement strand
GCCTACGTTCAGAGTCAGTCAACGCCAGATTGATCTTTAAAGCCCTGCGGGCTTTTCGCCTTATATCCCCGCCCGCACTGGGCGAGGGTTTACGGCGTTTTTCGCTAAAAAGATATAGGAATATTCCGAAAATTGGAGAAATTAGCTTGATTGATTTTGGTAATTCATCATATTAATTAACATATACGATATAATTTTTTATCAAATATGAGTATCACGAATGAATTTGCAATCAATGGCAACATTCGTTTTACGCACCAAATGATTTTTGGGGAAGTCATATTACGCTAATGGGACGTGGGCAGGTTTTACTTAAAAAATAGTCAGATCATTTTTGTACCCATCTTCAATAGTTCAAAGTGCTGACCAAAAGACCGGCACTTTGTTATTAATCTGAGATGTACTTACATCTACCTATTATCGCCGTCATTACACAGCAATCTTATCAAACTCAAAGAGCCAGCACCGTCACCCACATCGGCGCTTTACCAACTGGATAACGCGCTAATTCAGTTAATTTACCGGTATATTTATCAATAGCGGAAACCGAGATATGGTCAGACTTTTGACCGGATGTAATCAGGTATTTTCCGCTATGATCGATAGCAAAACCACGCGGCTGAGTTTCAGTTTTATAGTGACCTGCCAAAGTCAGATTAAGACCATCTTGTGAAATAATAAAATGGCTGATCAAACTTGCAGTACGCTCACAGGTATAAAGATGACGACCATCCGGTGTAATATGAATATCCGCCGACCAACGAACACCCGCTAAATCTTCCGGCAATGAATCAATGGTCTGAATAATCCGATATTTCTCCCATTTGCGATAAACATCCACTGTAGAATCCAGTTCATTAATGCAGTAAATCACCTGCTGATTCGGATGGAATGCCATATGACGAGGGCCAGCCCCCGTTGCTGTAGCCACTTCTTCAGCACGCTTCTCTGTCAGATAACCCTCTTCTGTCATCTCAAAAATTCGGATGTGATCTTCTTTCAGACAAGGTACTAATAGCTGTTTATTATCCCAATCAATATTGGCTGAATGCGGTGCTTGCAAGCCTTCAATAATCTGAACAGGCGCGCCTGCAATACCTTGCTCATTAATTGGGCTGACACTCAGGTTGTTATAACTGTAGGAAACAGAGAATAGAAAACGGCCTTGCCTGTCAGTAGCGATATGTGTCGGGCTACCCGGTATTGGTGAAATTCCCTGCTGTACCAGCTTCCCATCAGGGCCAATCTGGTAAGTGACAATACTGAATTGTGGCCGAACTCCAACATAAAGATGCTTGCTATCCGGGCTAACCACCATTGGCTGTACTTCTCCCGGAACATCAACTGTCTGAATTAACGATAATTCACCTTCATTATTCAGGTTCCAAACATGTATCTGCCGACTGTTTGGACTCGCAGTATAAACCACCTGTTTCATCTTCACTCCTTAATTATCCGTTACCATTTTATTGATCTGTAATGACTCAATTTCGACTTTATCAGCTAAATTCACCGCACAATTGGTTTAACTTTATTCAGTTCCAATGTAATATCTTTTACATTCTATATAGTTATGAGGCTAATCTATGTCATATCGCGTCATTGCTTTAGATCTGGACGGTACGTTACTGAGTCCCCAAAAGAATATTCTGCCAGAATCACTCACTGTACTAAATGAAGCCCGTAAAGCCGGTGTTAAGGTGCTGATTGCGACTGGCCGCCATCATGTCGCTATCCACCCTTTTTATCAGGCTTTGCAACTCGATACGCCGGTCATCTGCTGTAATGGGGCGTATCTGTATGATTATCATCAAAAAAGTGTATTAGCCTCAAATCCGCTGTCATCTCAGGAAGCGATAAAAATTCTCTCCCACTTAAACAACACGGATATTCACCGTCTGATGTATGTGGATGATGCCATGTTATATGAAGAACTGCATGACACAATTGCCCGTACCATGACATGGTCTAAAACCCTGCCTGAATCTCAACGCCCGAATATGCAGCATGTCAGTAGTTTTCAGCGTGCTATTGGTGAAGTGCAGTCTATCTGGAAATTCGCTACCTGTTCCCCTGATTTAGTAAAACTACGTGAAGTCACTGAACAGATCGAAAATGATATCGATCTTGCGTGTGAATGGTCATGGTTTGATCAAGTAGATATCACCAAAAAAGGCAACAGTAAAGGCATGCGTTTGAAACAATGGGTTGAATCACAGGGAATGAGCATGCAGGACGTTATCGCCTTTGGTGACAATTGTAATGACCTGAGCATGCTGGAAACCGTCGGATTCGGTGTTGCTATGGGGAACAGCGTCGATGCAGTCAAAGAACGGGCCGATCTGGTGACGTTGGATAATACTCAACCAGGTATTGCCGAAATTATTCGCAAGTATGTCCTTTAATTTCTTGTCTGATTAGCAATATCCATAAATCACACTCAGGGGCAACCCCACATGGGAACCCCTTGTTATCCCAGACAATCTTCTCTCTTCCAACTGACGACCCGTTTATTCATTTATGAAAAATCAGATTCTACAGTTGCCGATTAAGAGAAACGCTCTTTATCTGGGCGTAAAGCCATTGCCCTTGCCGCAAATTAAGTTCATCCCTTGCCCACGGAGTAATTCTTGCCCATAAATAATGACCACTCAGCGCCAGTTTGACATCAACCTGGTCATCATCATCAAAAAATTCAACCACTTTCGCGGCTAAAATATTACGGATACTACTACCGCGAGGCGGTTCCAGTACTAATGAAACATCTGAAGCATCTATCCTGACACGCAAATCAGTTCCCGGTTGAGCATCAATTTTAGGCAACCATAAAACCTTATCAGCAAAGGCTACCGCGGTCATTTCATAACGATTATGATGTTCGACCATTGAAACGTTCAGAATGCTGCTGAGCGTCTCTTTTTGTAACCAAGGACGCAGTGCGCTGCTAGCCCAAACCTCGGCCAATTTCCCTGGCGCCCTGACTTTCCCGTTATCCATTACGATCACATTTTCAGCCAGACGAAGAATTTCATCCAAATTATGGCTAACATACAAAATCGGGATTTTGACATCCTGAGAAAGCCTTTCAAGATAAGGCAAGAGTTCTCGCTTACGCGGGAGATCCAAAGATGCCAATGGCTCATCCATTAACAGCAATTCAGGTGCAGTCAATAAAGCGCGACCAATAGCAACCCGCTGTTTTTCACCACCGGATAGGGTAAGAGGAAAACGGGATAGCAGGTGCTCAATTCCCAACAAATTAATAATGCTGTCAAACTCAGGTTTCATCACCGGAGATATTCCGTATTGAAGATTACCTTTTACCCGGTAATGAGGAAACAGCCGGGCATCCTGAAAAACATAACCTATACGGCGCTGCTCCGGCGGCAAGCAAATCCCTTTTTCAATATCCACCAACACATGATCATTGAGAATAACCCGCCCTTTCTGTGGACGTAACAAACCCGCAATCACATTTATCAGTGAAGTTTTTCCAGCACCTGAAAGGCCAAAAACAGCCGTAATTCCCTCAGAGGATAACTGCGTGTCAACTTGTAAATGAAGATCACCAAGTTGTTGTTCAAAATCCAGCTCTAACATGTTGCTCCCAGACGTTTCCTTCCCCAACGGGTTAGCCATTCAGAAATCATCAATGATATCAACGCAAGAATAATGGCGATAATACACAAGCGAGCCGCGGCAGTTTCTGCGCCAGGCGTCTCAATCAGGGTATACATTGCCAAAGGGATTGTCCGCGTTTCACCCGGAATATTGGATACAAAGGTGATGGTTGCGCCAAATTCCCCCAATGAGCGGGCAAATGCCAGAATAGTGCCAACAATAATCCCGGGCAAAGAGAGCGGTAATGTAATAGTAAAAAAGACCCTGAATGGATTCGCCCCCAAGGTACGGGCAGCCTGTTCCAACCGCCGATCAACATTTTCCAGCGCCAAACGTATCGCCCTGACCATCAGCGGAAAAGCAACAACAGCAGAAGCTAATGCAGCACCACGCCAACTGAATGCAACGCTGATACCAAACCAGTCATATAACCATTCACCAATGAATCCACGACGTCCCATACTGATCAGCAGCAGATATCCCACTACCACAGGGGGCAACACCAATGGCAGATGAATAATACTGTCAAGCAATGATTTACCCGGAAACCGGAAACGAACCAGAATCCATGCCATCAAGATCCCAAATGGCAGACTGATTAACACCGCCATACCTGAAACTTGCAGACTCAGGATGATAGCTTGCCATTCGTATTCACTTAACATCTCCAAAAATCTATTCCTAAAGTGGGTGAAAACCGTAACGTTTAAAAATTGCAGCGGCCTCTGGGGTTTTCAGATAGTCATAAAAACTGAGAACTGCGGGATTATTATGATCTTTGATGATCGCCATAGGGTATTCAACAGGCTTGTGGCTCTCTGCCGGGAAAATCCCCACAACTTTGACTTTATCACTGGCAACCGCATCTGAAGCATAAACAATACCCAATGGAGCTTCAGCACGTTCCACCAGCGCCATACCACTGCGCACATTACTGGTACGGGCCAGTAGAGAATTAACCGTCTCCCATGCCCCTAAATATTGCAGCGATTGTTTAGCGTAAATACCTACCGGAACATGATCTGGATCACCGACAGCAAGGCGGCCATCAGCCAATAAAGATTTCCATTTGGTCTCTTTATTAATGTCAATTTTATTGATTTTGCTCTCTTTCGGTGCAATCAGAACTAGCTGATTTCCTAAAATAGTAAAGCGAGTTTTATCAATAATCAGTTTCTTCCCGGCAACGTAATCCATCCACTGTTGGTCAGCGGAAATAAAAATATCTGCCAGAGCGCCTTGTTCAATCTGACGGGCCAAAGTAGAAGATGATGCATAGGAAGCCACCACGTCACCTTTTTTCTCTTGCTTATATTGTATCGAAATCTCGTCAAGTGCATTGGTCAGTGAGGCAGCAGCAAATACAGTGACTTTCTCCGTAGCCCATACCTGCCACGCCAAAGTAAAAGAAACGATAACTCCCGCTAATAGTTTAGCAAAACTCTTCTTCATCTATTTTCACCTGCTTAATGACTTATTGGTTCGCTGTATATAACAAGATATAGCGCTAAATGGAAGACTATCCCATTAATAATCGGCAAATTGTGAGCAACTTTTACTATCTAATTTAATTTGAAGTAAAATGCTGTAATAGAAAAACAGGATAAACAAAATAAACTGATTGTGAGCAATTAAGACAAATTACCCGGTGAATCACCGGGTAATCAGAATAGCACCTGGTGTACAAAGAAATATTAGTTCTACTTTTCAGAATGTCCAATACGGGAAATGATATTAAACAATTCCCCCAGGGCATAAATTAAACCTAAGATTCCGACCATCACTACCGGTACCATGACCAGGGAGAAAGCCATACTTTTAATCAACTCAAACATGGTAGCCTCACATAGTGGCTCATTAAATGAGCCGGCAACTTAACACATTTTTAACCATAGCGCGTAATAGCGCTATAATTAGTACCATTCTAAACAAAGACAAACAACTATAACCGGCTAAACGTGCGTTTTTCCGGGTTAGCCAACAAAAATTCACGATTTTATTTCCTGAAAAAAACAATTATGCAAGCCGAAATTCTATTGACATTGAAATTACAGCAACGGTTATTCGCAGATCCACGGCGAATATTATTACTGAAACAGATTAAAGCAACGGGTTCTATCAGCCAGGGGGCAAAGCTGGCTGGCATCAGTTATAAAAGCGCCTGGGATGCCATCAATGAAATGAACCAGTTAGCAGATGAAACAGTAGTGGATCGTGCTACTGGCGGCAAGGGCGGCGGTGGGACGAATCTTACCCATTATGGTGAACGTCTGTTACAACTTTATGATTTACTGGTACAAATTCAACAAAAAGCCTTTGATGTGCTGAAAGAGGATCCCCTTCCCCTCGATAGCTTGCTGGCTGCGATTTCCCGTTTTTCTCTGCAAACCAGCGCCCGTAATCAATTCTTTGGCACAATTACTGACCGCGACCATCATCAGGTGCAGCAACATGTCCGCATATTGCTGGCAGATGGTCGAACATCACTGAATGCGGCATTGACAGAACAGAGTGCTGACCGTCTTGGTCTGATAAAAGGTAAGGAGGTATTGGCTCTAATTAAAGCGCCCTGGATAACATTGACTAAAGAGCAACTTCCCACCAGCCATTTTGACAATTCCCTGACAGGCCAGGTGAGTAAAATAGAAACGGGTAAAGAGAGCACAGAAGTTCTTATCGTTCTTGATGGTGGTGAAACCCTCTGTTCTACTCTGACCAATCAAAGCGCTAATAAACTGAAACTGCATCCTAAAGATAAAATCACTGCTCTTTTTAATGCTGATCAGGTGATTATTGCAACTCTTTGTTGAAAATTGACGCTATTATCACTGAATAATTCGGAATATCCCGGGATATTATGCAGTTGTGTACCTCACATATCCCCCTGATATCTGACATTAAATGTTAATTAAAAGTTAATATTGACATTCAGCGTCATTCAGCTTATTTGTGAGAAGATATTTGCGTTGCTTAAAAAGGAATAAAAAATGTCTGAATTGCAAATAACGCAAGGCTGTTTCCGTTTAAGTGATACCCAAACCTTGCAGTTACCGTCACTAAAAATTACCTCCGGTGAAAACTGGGCTTTTGTTGGTGCTAACGGTAGTGGTAAATCATCATTGGCCCGTGCGCTGTCAAATGAATTAGTACAACTTTCCGGCGAACGAAATTGCTCATTTCGCACATGTGCCCGTGTCTCTTTAGAACAATTACAAAAACTGACTGAGAAAGAGTGGCAACGCAATAATACAGATATGCTGAGTGACGATGAGGATGACACCGGCCGCACTGCGGCGGAAATTATTCAACTTCATCATAAAGATAATGAACTTTGTCTGGAACTGGCGAAACAGTTCGGTATTATGGATTTACTTTCCCGTCGTTTTAAATATCTTTCTACCGGCGAAACCCGAAAAACATTGCTTTGCCAAGCACTGATGGTTGCACCTGATTTACTGATCCTTGATGAACCTTTTGATGGCCTTGATGCATTTGCCCGTGGTCAACTTACTGAATTACTGGAAACATTGTCAGCAAAAGGCATCGTTTTGGTGCTTATCCTTAACCGGTTCAGTGAAATCCCAGGTTTTGTTGATCAAATTGGTGTACTGGCAGATTGCCATCTGACATCTGCTGGCATAAAAGAAAAAGTGATAGCGGATCCACTGGTTGCTCAACTGGCGCACAGCGAAAAACTTGATGGTATCCATTTACCAGAAGCGGATGAATATCGTATTGATGATCAGTTACCTCCTGACCAACCTTTGATTATCTTGCGTAATGGTGTGGTTCAATATAACGAACAACCCATTTTGCACGGACTGGACTGGCAGGTAAACCCGGGTGAACACTGGCAGATTATCGGTCAAAACGGCGCTGGAAAATCAACCCTCCTGAATCTGATTACCGGAGATCATCCCCAAGGCTACAGTAATGAATTGGTTCTGTTTGGTCGCCAGCGCGGTAGTGGCGAAACGATTTGGGATATCAAACGCCATATTGGCTATATCAGTCACAGTATTCATCTGCAATACCGCGTCAGTACCAGTGTTCGTAATGTGATTCTGTCCGGCTTCTTCGATTCAATAGGTCTTTACCAGGCAGTATCAGATCGCCAGCAGCAACTTACCGATGAATGGCTGGCTTTACTGGGATTATCCGCTCAGATTGCCAACGGCCCGTTTCACAGCCTTTCATGGGGACAACAACGGCTGGTTCTGATAGCTCGAGCTCTGGTTAAACATCCGGCTTTATTGATTCTTGATGAACCTCTGCAAGGGCTTGATCCACTCAACCGTCAGTTAATATTACGTTTTATTGATATCATGATTGCTGACGGTGGTACTCAGTTACTGTTTGTTTCTCATCATCAAGAAGATGCTCCGCAATGCATTACTCACCGGCTGATATTTATTCCTGATGGTGACATATATCGTTATAAAACAGAGAAAATTACCGAAATTAATCCAGATAGTTGAAGATAAGTTCCAATCTCTATCTGAAACTGAACTCAGATCTATGATGCATGTGAGTGATTAAGCCCACCAATAATGCAACCTCTTCCACACAAATTTTGGTTGAAGGATAATTGTCACCAACAAAATCACTTCTCCGACCAGAGAAAAAAACATCGCAATTTAATCATCTTACGTTACTATTTTTTGACCATTTATAATAGCTATCATCAATTATTATCTTTTAACTTATTGAAAACAAAAGGACATATATGATTTGGGGTTTACTTGCCACATCGCTGGCATTATTAGCTATACACCGCACTACTGCACTTTTTGTTCTACTGGCCACCGTTGTTACCGGATTTATAACGCAAGTTATAATTTATCCGGCAATTGCCATTATCACAATTATTTCCGTATTAGGTGCACTACGTATCTATTTTCAGCAAAATAACATCATCAAAATAGCAACTGAGCTGCTATTGCTCGCTTTTGGCATCGCGTTATTCCTGCATCTGATCCCAGGTTTTCATAACCTGAAATATCTCGATAAAGCTCAAGTTGGTCCTCATAGTGCACCATTCTCAATGTATTTCAACTTCGATAAGGCACTTATCCCTTTCCTTCTGCTATGTTGCATGCCTGGATTATTTACCACAAAACCACTGGCAAAGGTTCGCCCTTATGTTTGGATAATCTTGACTGTTGCCATTCCTGTACTACTCGGTATAGCAACAGCCTTAGGAGGGCTTGCGATTGAACTGCATATGCCGCAATGGTTGCCGATGTTTATTTTGGCAAATATTTTCTTTGTTTCTCTGGCAGAAGAAGCGCTGTTTCGTGGTTATATCCAACAGAGGTTGAGTCAGTGGGTTAACCCCTATTTTGCCCTGATCATCACTGCCTTAATTTTTGGTGGAGCACACTTCGCTGGGGGGTTATTACTGGTGATTTTCGCTACACTCGCAGGATTAATATATGGTCTGGCATGGATGTGGAGTGGCCGGCTGTGGGTCGCTGTCGGGTTCCATTTCGTCCTTAATTTGGTTCATTTGCTGTTCTTTACTTATCCCATCAAGTTAGTAACAGCACTATAACGTGTCAAACTTGCCCGGTATCTATTCAGTAATTTGCAAAAATTTAAGGTTTTCAGGCAAATAACGTTATGGAACCAGACTATTGATTGCCGTTCTGGTGTATAGGGCAATATAATGCGCGCAGTTATCATTTATCATTAAGTTTGGTTTTTTTAAGGAGTTTAAGCTATGGCTGTAACTAAACTGGTTCTGGTAAGACATGGTGAAAGCGAGTGGAACAAAGAAAACCGTTTCACTGGCTGGACTGACGTCGCTCTTTCTGCAAAAGGTCGCGCCGAAGCTCAACAAGCAGGCCAGCTACTGAAAGAAGAAGGTTTTGTTTTTGATTTCGCATACACCTCTGTTCTGAAACGCGCTATTCACACGCTGTGGAACATTCTGGATCAGGTTGATCAACAGTGGTTACCTGTTGAGAAAAGCTGGAAACTGAATGAACGCCATTATGGTGCTCTGCAAGGTCTGGACAAATCAGAAACCGCAGCTAAATACGGTGATGATCAAGTTAAACTGTGGCGTCGTGGATTTGCTATCACCCCACCAGATTTAACTCAAGATGATGAGCGTTTTCCAGGCCATGATCCACGTTACGCCAATCTGAAACCAGAAGAGCTACCCGTGACTGAAAGCCTGGCAACAACTATTGATCGCGTAATCCCTTATTGGGAAGGCGTTATCAAACCTCGTGTTGCTAAAGGAGAAAAAGTGATTATCGCTGCTCACGGTAACTCTTTGCGCGCTCTGGTTAAATATCTGGATAACATGAGCGAAGAAGCCATCCTTGAACTGAACATTCCAACAGCAGTACCTTTGGTTTATGAATTCGACGAAAACATGAAACCAATTAAGCGTTACTATCTGGGTAACGCTGATGAAATCGCAGCAAAAGCCGCCGCTGTAGCAAACCAGGGTAAAGCGAAATAATTCATTACCGATAAATTGCTGATATCGCACTTTTTCAGCAAATATAAAAAACCGGAATCATTCATTCCGGTTTTTTTACACCCGAACATGTTATCAGCCACGACGTGCTTTCACCGCCAACGATAATTGACGTAACAAGATTTCAGTGTCAGCCCAACCAATGCATGCATCGGTAATACTTTTACCATATACCAATGGCTGATCACTCTCCGGGTCCTGGTTCCCTTCTTCTAAATGACTTTCCACCATAACACCAATAATCGCCTTCTCTCCGGCCGCAATTTGCCCACTGACATCTGAACACACATCCATCTGTTTTTTAAATTGCTTGGAACTATTGGCATGACTGAAATCAATCATAATTCTTGTCGGCAAACTGACTTTTTCCAAGCTTTGCTTCACGGCAATAACATGTTCAGCGCTATAGTTTGGTTCTCTACCACCACGCAGGATAATATGGCAATCAGAATTTCCACTGGTATTCACAATCGCTGAATATCCCCACTTAGTGACAGAAAGGAAACTGTGTGGCGAACCTGCGGCATTAATAGCATCAATTGCAACTTTTATCCCGCCATCAGTGCCATTTTTAAAACCAACCGGACAAGAGAGTCCAGAAGCCAGTTCACGATGAACCTGCGACTCCGTTGTACGAGCGCCGATTGCTCCCCAACTCATCAAATCCGCCAAATACTGTGGAGAAATCATATCCAGATATTCACCCGCAGCTGGTAGCCCCATGTCATTAATATCCCGCAACAATTCACGAGCCTGACGTAAACCATCATTAATATCAAAGCTGTGATTCATATGAGGGTCATTAATTAGCCCTTTCCAACCAATAGTTGTACGCGGTTTTTCAAAATAAACTCGCATGACAATTTCCAGATCGTCTTTAAGTTCTTCACGCAACTTATTCAACCGTCCAGCATATTCCATTGCCGCTTTAGGATCGTGAATAGAACAAGGACCAATCACAACCAACAGGCGATCATCTTCACCAGTCAAAATCTGATGAATAGTTTTGCGAGCCTTACTTACTGTAAATGCAGCCTTTTCAGTTGCTGGAAATTTTTCAAGTAGTGCTACAGGAGGTAATAATTCTTTTATCTCTTTAATTCTTATATCGTCATTCTGGTAATTCATAACCCTCTCTCATCCACATCTCTGTATATTTGTTTAAAACAATCTTGTGATTTTAATCTAACTGTTAGAAGACAAACTGTAAATATTCTTTGTAGATAATAAATAAATCCGTGTTTAACTAAAGACATAGAAAAATATAGTCAAACGTGATCTGAGCTGTTTTTTATAATTGAAATATCTCTAGAAATGAGAATTATCAGAGTAAATCCCTAAAAATATGCCAGAGATCGACAAATCAATTCTCTGGCATCATTGAAAAATTATTCGATACGGGATAATGGCTGCGAATGATTTTTCTTAGCTACCTGAATCCACAAACGAGAGCCATTCAGTGCAATGCCAAAGAGAATCACATACTGCAACGACATCGCCAAAACGCCTTGATGGAAATAGATAACAACGCTTATCACATTGATAACCATCCATACCAGCCAGTTTTCAACATATTTTCGAGTCATCAGAATCATTGCCACAACAGAGAGCACCGTCATTGTCGAATCCCAGAATGGGAATGCATCAGGCGCCAATACCGGCATTTGAACATTAAAATCAAACTTTTGCATAATGGTAACGGCAATCTGAGTCAACGAGCCAAAGATCCGATCGATATTAAAAGTCATAATAACAATCAATAGCACAGAAATCAGACTAATTATTAACGCCTTATTCAGGCTTAACCAACGTATTTTAAGTTCAATTTGCTGCTGATCATTAACCCTGCTCCAAGCATACCAGCCATAAATATTTGCAGCAAAAAAGAATAATTGCAGCAATAAACTGGCATAAAGTTGAATTTGGAAGAAAATCACAGCAAATAATGTGACATTAATCAGTCCAAACAGATAGTTAATTATCTTTTCCTGACTTGCAAACCAAATACATAGCAAACCAGCAATCGTCCCTATTGCTTCAATCCACGATAAATCATAACCGCCTTTTCCCAGTGGGATATTTACTAATATATTGTTAATACTGAAAAAATCCATCTGTTATATCCTATTATTATCGACAACAAAGAGTTATACCCATTATTTGTTTTCCCATTTTAACCGAGTTGCAAAATCAAGCATCCTGTTTAAAGGAATAAGCGCCTTTTCGCGTAACTCTTCTTTAACAAAGATTTCATGCTGAACCCCGCCCCGCGCCAATCCCTGAACGATAGCTTGTAAACCATTCATTGCCATCCACGGACAATGGGCACAACTACGGCAACTCGCACCTTCTCCAGCCGTAGGCGCTTCAAATAACTGCTTCCCTGGGCATGTTTGCTGCATTTTATAAAAGATGCCTTTATCTGTTGCCACAATCAGCTTCTGATGCGGCAAAGACTGCGCTGCTTTGATTAACTGACTGGTTGAGCCAACGGCATCAGCCAGATCAATAACTGCTTGTGGTGATTCAGGATGAACCAATACCGCAGCATCAGGATGCAGACCTTGCATTCTTACTAAAGCCTGAGTTTTAAATTCATCATGGACAATACAAGCACCTTGCCAACAAAGAATATCAGCTCCTGTCTGTTTACGGACATAATTTCCCAAATGGCGATCCGGCGCCCAAATTATCTTTTTCCCCTGACTATCCAGATAATCAATCAGCTCAACAGCAATACTTGAAGTCACAACCCAATCAGCCCGTGCCTTAACCGCTGCTGATGTATTTGCATAAACCACCACAGTACGATCCGGATTATTATCACAAAACTCAGTAAATTCTTTTTCAGGGCAACCCAGATCCAGCGAACACTCAGCTTCCAACGTCGGCATTAAAACACGCTTTTCCGGATTGAGAATTTTGGCGGTTTCTCCCATAAATCGCACTCCAGCCACTAATAGAGTAGAAGCTGAGTGATTGCTGCCAAAACGGGCCATTTCCAGTGAATCTGCCACACACCCTCCTGTCTCTTCAGCTAAAGCTTGGATCTCAGGGTCGGTGTAATAATGTGCGACCATAACGGCATCCTGCTGTTTCAGTAGGTGTTTAATTTTTTCACGGCAATGTTCTTTTTCATCCTTACTGAGAAAAGCAGGTTTGGTTGGGAATGGGTAAATGGTTGAATTAAAATCAATATACTGGTTCATTACGCTGACTCTCTGTTTAGTATATGGTTTTAAAAAGCGATAATTTTGGTTTTTAGTCCGAAAATCTGCCTAGATTTGTTTAATATACTAAACAAAATAATCAATTTATAGCAATTTATCGTGGAATATGTAGAAATAGTCTCCTGCAATTCATACAAATCAAAGTCTAGTTCAGGAAAAGAATAATACTGTGTTCTTATTACTTATAAGGTTAACCATTTTTTTATCATTGGCAGCAATAAATAATTCAACATTTTGGAGTCGCTTTCGGCTTTACGAGAAATGGGGATTCAGAAAATGTCTCGATGGTGTGTAGATATGTACATTTGTCGCGAATATATCTCGAAATCCCATGCAAGAATATCGATACTATTATGAAATTTTACCGCAAAAATACGGTACATTACCTTTTTTCATTTTTAGTTTTCAGATAAAAAAATTAAGTTATTACATTACCTGCTAATTTATGAGGTTAGGTTTACCCATCAAACATCACTAAAGTTAAATAGGAACTTCATATAATGGAAGACCCAGTAATCCTTCTGGAAAAAATCCTGACTTTTGCCCATAACGATCCCCGTATTGATACAGTTATCCAAACAGGTTCCCGTGCCAGAAACACACGTGTAGATAAATTCTCAGATCTGGATATAGAACTGATTGGTTCGGGAACAGATGAATTAATAGGCAACGATTTATGGTTTAAGCAGTTAGGTGATGTTATGGTTGCATTGCATCTAGCTAATGAGAAAGAGGGTGAACCAGATTGGCCAACTTGTCTGGTCGTTTTTAGCGGCGGTCGTAAGGTGGATTTCACACTGGCAAGTGTTGAACGCCTGAAAGATATGAAACAGAGAGGCTTGGATGAACTCTATCAACGTGGCTATAAAGTTCTCCTTGATAAGACGGGCCTTACAAACGAGCTTCCTGAAATCACTCACCAATTGACTAAATCGCATATTCCATCATCAGCAGAATTTAATGAAAACCTACGCGAGTTTTGGTTCGAGGCAACACAAGTGCCTGTTTATATCGCTCGTGGTGATTTATGGCCTGCAAGAATGAGGGATAATGAGATGAAAGAATTATTGCTGGCAATGATAGAGTGGCACGTCTCGATAAAAAGTGATGGAAAAACGGATGTCTGGTACAACGGCCATCATTTGCATGAATGGCTGCCTGAGAAGTTCAGCAAGCGTATTCAAGGGATCTTTGGCAGTTATGGCAAAGAAGAAGCAATACGAGCATTGCTGGAAACCACAGAGCTTTATACGGAGATTTCTGCTGAAATAGCTGAAATGAAGGGGTTTAAGTTCGATAGTGAACTACCAGGTAAGGTTAGGAAGCATATTATACAAGTTATTGGGAGCTAAGCTCTAAGATGGTGGGTCGTGCAGGATTCGAACCTGCGACCAATTGATTAAAAGTCAACTGCTCTACCGACTGAGCTAACGACCCATCTAAGGAATTTGGTTTTGAGTGAAGCTTCAAGATGGTGGGTCGTGCAGGATTCGAACCTGCGACCAATTGATTAAAAGTCAACTGCTCTACCGACTGAGCTAACGACCCATCTTGTGACTTCTCTCGGCAACGGCGGCATATATTACTGATTTTTCCGCTCAGCGCAATGATTATTTTTTAAAATTACGTTTAAATGCTTATTAAATACTCAAACAACCCCGAAAACATGTTAATACTGCCTTCCGGGGCCGATAATTACAACGCAGAAAGCTTTTTCTCAGCCAGTTTAGCCGCATTCGAACCAGGATACTGTTTCATAACCTGCTGGTAAACAGATTTAGCTTTATCCCTCTGACCCTTGTCCTGCATGATCAAACCAACTTTATACAACGACTCACCACTCTTCTGAGACTTAGGATAATCTTTCACCACCGTAGCAAAGTAGTAAGCAGCTTCGTCTTTCTTACCCTTGTTGTAATGAAGTTGACCTAACCAGTAATTCGCATTAGGCATATAACTCGACTTTGGATAAGACTTCACAAAGCTCTGAAAGGCAGTAATCGCTTTATCATATTCTTTGGTATTCACCGCCAAAGAAACGGCAGCATCATAATCACCCTTCTCTCTACCCGTACTTGTAGCTGAAGATGCCTGATTACCACGATTACTTGCAGTTGAAGATGCTGTATTAGTAGCAGATTGACTATCCGCAGAACGAGTAGCGCCTTCCAGTTGCTGATAAATATCCTTCTGCCGCTCTATAACCTGATTAAGCTGATACTGATTCTCTTGAATCTGCCCACGGAGCATGTCGATATCACGTTGAGAATCGGAGAGTTGTTGCTGGAGCTGGGTTAACAGCTGACTGTGAGCGTTGGAGATTCGCTCTAATTGGGTTAGGCGCTCATCAGGAGAACCCGAGCCGACATTACTGATTGGCGCTTGGGCAATAGCGGCCCAGGGAGCCGCTACGCCAACCAATAACGACAGACCCAAAAAATGACGTCTGAAGTTACTGTTCATAAATTACTCTTAGTATGCCAATACTGCGCGACGGTTTTTAGCATATGCTGCTTCTTCGTGGCCCAGTACAGCTGGTTTCTCTTTACCGTAAGAGACGATAGAGATCTGCTCACCGGAAACACCTTTACCTTGCAGGTACATTTTCACTGCGTTAGCACGGCGTTCACCTAATGCGATGTTGTACTCAGGAGTACCACGTTCGTCAGCATGGCCTTCTACAACAACTTTATAAGATGGGTTGCTACGCAGGAATGCTGCGTGAGCGTCTAACAGCTGAGAAAAATCTGAGCTGATATCGAATTTATCAAAACCAAAATATACGATGTTGTTGTTTTGTAGCTCTTGCATTTGCTGACGAGCTAATTCTTCCGCTGACAGACCCGCATTAGTTTCGTTAACAGTGCCTACACCAGACTGATCGTTATCAGCATTTTTATTAGAACTACACGCTGCTACAGCCATAACTGGTAAAGCTAACATCAGCCCTTTTAGCACTTTGTTCAGTTGCATCTCTTTGATCCTTTTAAAATTTGCCATACATATTATTATGCATCACAGATACGGCGACCAGGCAGGGAATTTTACCTGTCCATCGGTCGCCGGAAGACGCGCTTTGAAACGCCCGTCAGTCGAAACTAGCTGCAATACAGTCCCCAACCCTTGAGTGGAGCTATAAATCACCATAGTGCCGTTAGGTGCGATACTTGGCGTTTCATCCAGGAACGTATCCGTCAAAGTTTGAACGGCTCCCGTTGCCAGATCTTGTTTAGCAATGTGCTGCTTACCGCTCTCTGAGCTGACCATCACCACAAAATTGCCATCTGAGCTAACATCAGCATCCTGGTTTTGTGTGCCTTCCCAAGTGAGGCGTTGCGGAGCACCGCCATTAATATTGATTTTGTATAACTGCGGACGACCACCCTGATCGGAGGTATAGACCAAAGTCTGGTTATCCGGCATCCAACTTGGCTCAGTATTGTTACTGCGGCCATCTGTAACCTGACGGATCTGAGCTGAACTCAAGTCCATCACGTAAAGATTCAAACTACCCGATTTGGACAGAGCAAACGCCAACTTACTGCCATCAGGGGAAAATGCAGGCGCTCCGTTATGACGCGGAAAAGAAGCAACCTGACGTACTTCACCGCTGGCCAAGGTCTGAATAACCAAGGCGGAACGGCCACTCTCAAAGGTCACATAGGCCAGTTTAGCGCCATCAGGAGACCATGCTGGCGACATCAATGGTTCTGGCGAACGGTGAACAGTGAACTGGTTGTAACCATCGTAATCGGATACACGCAGCTCATATGGATATTTGCCGCCATTCGTTTTCACAACATAAGCCAGACGAGTACGGAATGCGCCTTTAATGCCAGTCAGCTTTTCAAACGCTTCATCACTGACTGTATGCGCCGCATAACGCAACCACTGCTTAGTCACTTTAAGCTGATTCTGAGCAAGAACGGTTCCCGGAGCGCCAGCGGTATCAACCAACTGATAAGAGATCAGGAAACTACCATCCGCACTTGGCTGAATCTGCCCGACAATAACCGCATCAATCCCCAGTGCCGACCACGCAGCTGGCGTCACCTCAGATGCCGTCGTCGGTTGCTGCGGCATACGGCTGGCATCAATAGGATTAAATTTACCGCTGTTGCGAAGATCCGCCCCAACGATCGCACCTATCTCTTCAGGAGCGCCGCCCGCCCCAGTCCATTTAAATGGTACAACACCAATAGGACGTGCAGAATCAACACCCTGTGTGATTTCAATACGAACTTCTGCGTGAGCAACAGCAGCCCACAACATCAAAATGCCCAGCACTACTTTAAAAGCCTGCTTCATCATCTCTCCCTTATCGCAGATGGAATGCCGCAATAATTCGCAGAATATTAACAAACGTCAACAAACAAAACCAGATAGCTTAATAACATTGAATGGTTTTGTTTGTTATTAATAATATCTATAAATAACAATCTTACTGAGGTTTGAAATCAATCGGAGCATTTTTAAACACTTCGTAAACCTCTTTACTTGGTGGTTTCGGGATTTTCGCTTGTTTAGCTGCGGCTACCGCTGCCTGACACAGAGCCTGATCCCCTCCTTCTGGTTTTATATCTATTAGCAAACCATCAGGAGCAAGCTTAATCCGTAATGTACACATACGCCCACGATACATACTTGGATCATAAAACTTATTCTGTATTGCTATCTGAATCTGTCCAAGATAGTTATTAATATCAGAATTTGAAGCGCCACTTTTCTTACCGCCACCTTTACCCGCAGCAGAAGCCCCCCCCTGCTTTGGCGCATTAGAAGTTAAACCACCCAGTAAATCATCAACTTCACTTGCTTGTTTGGCAGCTTGCGCCGCCGCTTTTTTCTTGGCGTCAGCTTCAGCTTTTGCCTTAGCTTTTGCATCTGCCTCAGCGTTGGCTTTAGCATCCGCTTCAGCCTTGGCTTTAACCTCAGCTTCTGCTTTGGCTTTCGCTTCTTGCACGGCTTTTTGTTTAGCCGCAGCGGCTTCAGCTTCTTTCTTAGCTTCAGCTTCTGCTTTTCTCTGCGCCTCAGCCTGCTCTTCAATCAGTTTTTCTTTTTCAGCCTTAGCCTTTGCCGCAGCTTCTTCTGCCTGTTTTTGCTCTTCACGGGCTTTGGCAGCTGCTTCTACAGCTTGCTTTTTCTGTTCTTCCGCAACCTGTTGCGCTTTAATCCGTTCTTCTTCTACCGCTTTCAGGCGCTCCTGCTCCTCAGCCTGTTTTTCTCTCAATTCTGCTGCTTGCTGCTCCGCTTTCTTATTACGTAACTGTTCTGCACGTTTAGCGTCGGCTTGCTGTTGCTGGTGTTGATTGTACTGTTGTACTACCGCATTCGGATCGACCATAACAGCGTCAATAACAGAACCATCCTGTCCACCGCCACCCATTTCAGTTTTTTGCGTCAGGGAACCCCAAATAAGTAACCCTATCAAAATAATATGCAACACAACCGAAACGATAACGGCGCGATTTAGCTTATTGTTTTGCCCGTTTGTCTTTCCCACGCTCGATATCCAAAATCTTTAAATAACAGCAACTGCCGGCCAGACTCAGATGGGCTGAGTCATTAAACCAACGGATTTCACACCGGCCTGATGTAACATGTTCAGTGCTTTAATAATCTCATCATAAGGCACTTCTTTCGAACCACCGATCAAGAAAACGGTTTTCGGGTTCTCTTTTATTCGGGCCTGCGCTTCGGCAATAATCTGCGGCTCAGGTAATAATTCCAGCCGCTCATGGTTAATTACCATGGTGTATTGACCAACACCAGAAACTTCTACGATTACCGGTGGGTTATCGGAGCTGGAAACCGTTTTGGAATCTACTGCATCCGGCAAATCAACTTCTACGCTCTGAGTGATAATCGGTGCTGTTGCCATAAAAATAAGCAACAAAACCAGCAACACGTCCAGTAAGGGAACGATATTGATTTCGGATTTCAGCTCACGCTTACGACTACGAGTGCGTGCCATAGCCTCCCCCCTTACTATTTATTTTCCGCTTTATTTTCAGCCGAGAAAGCCTGACGATGCAAAATAGCCAAAAACTCTTCCATAAAGTTATCGTAATTTTGCTCCAGCTTATTAACGCGTTGATTCAGACGGTTGTATGCCATAACAGCCGGAATAGCAGCAAACAAACCAATCGCCGTTGCAATCAACGCTTCCGCAATACCCGGCGCCACCATCTGAAGAGTTGCCTGTTTTACCGCACCTAACGCGATAAATGCATGCATGATCCCCCAAACTGTACCAAACAGACCGATATACGGACTGATTGAACCCACAGTACCCAAGAACGGAATATGGCTTTCCAGTGTTTCCAATTCACGGTTCATAGATATACGCATTGCACGTGAAGCACCGGTTACCACCGCTTCCGGCACATGGTTGTTTGCATGGTGCAAACGGGCAAACTCTTTGAATCCAGAATAAAAAATTTGTTCCGTTCCACCCAAGGAATCACGGCGAGACTGACTTTCCTTATACAAGCGAGATAATTCAATACCTGACCAGAATTTGTCCTCAAACGCTTCCGCTTCACGGGTCGCGGTATTGAGAATTTTGGTCCTTTGAATAATGATTGCCCATGAAGCAATGGAAAAGCAGATCAAAATAAGCATGATCAGCTGCACCAAAAGGCCCGCCTTCAGGAATAAATCAAGAATGTTCATGTCAGTCACTGCTTAAACTCCGCGACAATAGACTTAGGAAGCGCAATCGGCTTCATTTGAGATGTATTCACGCAGGCGATTAAAACTTCTGCGCTGTTAAGAATTGTTCCGTTAACATCAACAATGCGTTGAATAAATGTCAAAGATGCTCTACGAATATCTATAATTTCGCTTTCCACCTGCAACATATCATCAAGCCGGGCTGGGGCTCGGTAATCAACCACAATACGCCGAACAACAAATGCAATTTGTTGATCAAGTAAATGCTGTTGATGAATGCCATGCTGACGCAACATCTCTGTACGAGCTCTTTCATAAAAAGCGACATAACGGGCGTTATAAACTACCCCACCAGCATCTGTATCTTCGTAATAAATACGGACGGGCCAACGGAACAACGTATTACTCACTTTCAATCCTAAGTAAGGCAAATTAACGCTGCCACTATACTCAAGACCATGCAGCTTTGGAATAATGTGCAAATAAAAAATTTATTGGTTAAAAATCCCATAACATACAGAATTAACTAATGGAAGAAATGATACAAGCCCCAAATCAAAATTAAGAACGCAGGCAGAGGAAAGAAAAAGATACGCCAGACGATATTTCTTGGGTGAAAATCCATTCCGAAAATTACACCTGCGCACACAGCCCATATGAGTAAAATGCCTTGCCATAGGTGCAATGAACTGGTGTTGGCCGCAAAACGGGCGGGATCCCAGAAAACACAAGAAGCAAGCAGCAACGCAATAATAAGGATAAGGCCCTTTACAGGACCTTTATCCATTAGCCGATAGCATTTATCTATCAACATTATTTCTCACTATTTTCAGCGGTTTTTTCCGCTTCATTATGCTCAAGTGCTAAGGCAGCGATGATAGCGAAACTACAAGCCAAGAGCGTTCCGAGAATCCAAGCAAAATACCACATGCTCTGTGCTCCTTAGTACAGTGAATGTTTGTTATTTTCAATAAAGCTTTTGTCCAAACGCCCAAACATTTTGTAGTAACACCAAATGGTGTATCCCAGAATGATTGGGACAAAAATCAGCGCAACCACAAACATGACGCGCAGTGTCAACAGACTTGAAGTCGCATCCCACATTGTCAGGCTGACATTTGGATTAGTGATTGATGGCATAACAAATGGGAACATCGTCACACCGCAGGTCAGAATGATACAAGCAATGGTCAGTGAAGAGAACAAGAATGACCATCCTGCCCGATTCATACCGGTCATCAAGATCGTCAGCAGAGGAGAAACAACACCCAGTGCCGGTAACGCCCACAACCACGGATAGTGATTAAAATTGGTCATCCAAGCGCCAGCCTGATGAGCAACTTCTTTATGTAATGGGTTAGATTGAGCCATTGTATCCAAACCACCAGTCACAATATAACCATCAATACCATAAATCAGCCATACACCCGCCAGCAGGAAAGCAACCATTGTCACCAGCGCGCAAATATAAGTTGCGGCACGGGAACGCAGACGCAGTTCACCGGTAGTACGCATTTGCAGATAAGTTGCCCCCTGAGTCACAATCATCATCAGGCTGATCACCCCCGCTAACAAACCATATGGATTTAGCAATCCGAAGAATGAACCGCTATAGAATAAGCGTAGTTGGGAATCAACGTTAAACGGCACCCCTTGTAACAGATTACCGAATGCCACACCGATCACTAATGGCGGAACAAAACTACCGACAAATATCCCCCAATCCCACATGTTACGCCACTTACGATTTTCCAGTTTGGAACGGTAGTCAAAACCAACCGGACGGAAAAACAGCGCGGATAACACCAGAATCATGGCGACATAGAAGCCAGAGAATGCGGCGGCATAAACCGTCGGCCATGCTGCGAACAATGCCCCACCAGCGGTGATCAGCCAAACCTGGTTACCATCCCAGTGTGGCGCCACTGAGTTAATCATGATGCGGCGTTCAGTATCATTTTTACCAATGATGCGTAACAGGACACCTACGCCCATGTCAAAACCATCAGTTACCGCGAAACCGATTAGCAACACACCAATCAGCAGCCACCATATAAACCGTAGTACTTCATAATCAAACATAAGTGGACTCCCGTTTATTACTGAGCATCGTGCGCTGAAGTTGTTTTCTGTTCAAAGTGGTAGCGGCCAGTATTCAGACTGCTTGGACCACGACGGGCGAATTTGAACATCAAAAACATTTCTGCGATCAGGAACAAGGTATAAAGACCGCAAATCAGCGCCATCGAGAACAGGATATCGCTGGCTGCCAAATTGGAACTCGCCACCGCCGTTGGCAAAACTTCACCTATCGCCCACGGCTGACGACCATATTCAGCGACAAACCAGCCTGATTCTATGGCAATCCACGGCAATGGGATGCTGTACAATGCTGCGCGCAGTAACCATTTTTGCTCGCCAATACGGCCCCGGATAACGCTCCAAAACGCCAGACCAATCAACAGTAACATCAGGAAGCCGGCTGCAACCATGATACGGAATGCAAAATAGAGCGGAGCAACGCGAGGAATGGAATCTTTCGCCGCGGCTTTTATCTGCTCTTCGCTGGCATCAGTCACCTTGCTGGTATAACGTTTCAGCAACATGCCATAACCAAGGTCTTGCTTACTTTCATTGAATGCGGTACGAACCGTCGGATCCGTGTTGCCTGCCCGCAACTCTTCCAACAGTTGATAAGCTTTCATGCCATTACGGATACGCAGCTCATGCTGGTCCATCAGATCACGCAGACCAATAACCGGAGTATCGACAGAACGGGTTGCAATCAGGCCCATAAGATAAGGGATCTGAATGGCATATTTGTTTTCCATTTTATCCTGATCCGGGATACTTATCAGTGTAAAGGCTGCCGGAGGTGGCTGAGTTTCCCATTCAGCTTCAATTGCAGCGAGTTTAGTCTTCTGTACGTCACCCATTTCGTAACCGGATTCGTCACCCAGAACAATAACGGATAGCACAGCAGCGATACCAAAACTTGAAGCAATCGCAAATGAACGTTTAGCAAATGGAATATCACGGCCTTTAAGCAGGTAGTAAGAACTGATGCCAAGAACAAAAATCGCTCCTGTCACATAACCCGCCGCAACGGTATGAACAAATTTCACCTGAGCAACCGGATTCAATACCAATTCGGCAAAACTCACCATTTCCATACGCATAGTTTCAAAGTTGAAGTCAGACGCAATCGGGTTTTGCATCCAACCATTAGCAACCAGAATCCAAAGTGCGGAGAAGTTAGATCCTAACGCAACCAGCCAGGTTACCGCCAAATGCTGTTTTTTACTGAGACGATCCCAACCGAAGAAGAACAAACCGACGAATGTAGACTCCAGGAAGAACGCCATCAGACCTTCGATCGCCAGAGGCGCGCCGAAAATGTCACCGACGTAGTGAGAGAAGTATGACCAGTTAGTCCCGAACTGGAACTCCATGGTCAACCCTGTTGCGACACCCAGAGCAAAGTTAATACCAAATAACTTGCCCCAGAATTTTGTCATATCTTTGTAAATTTGTTTACCAGAGAGCACATATACCGTTTCCATAATCGCCAGCAAAAACGCCATACCGAGCGTTAGCGGAACGAACAGGAAATGATACATTGCCGTTAAGGCAAACTGTAATCGTGACAGTTCGACAATATCAAACATCTTGACTCCTTGCTCCTAGCAGGAAAGCACCGGCTTGCGGCAACCTGACTTCGTACAAGAACCTATTCAGGGCTCTAAAACGAAAATCTTATAACTACCAGCAGTAAATGCTTCTAAAATAACAACTAATTATCAAGTGAATTAAAAACCTAATTAGACTAATAGTATAGTACGCTTATATTCTCATACAATAAATACGTTTTACGTGATTTAGATTAGAATTCTGAATATAAGTCAATAATTGCGGTTATTGTTTAATGGGAACTCATTGATCAGGATCAATTTAAGCAAATTAAAAAAATAATGCCATAATAATATCTTGATTTAATACATTTTTTCTGGTCAGTGTTAATTACTTTATCTATTATTTCATTTAGGTTTGCATATTGTTAATTATTTGTTTATTTAGATAATTATTGATTTCTATATTGCTGTGAAATGACTTTTAAAATTAACTTTTTATTTTCATTCTTAAGGAAATATTATTATTAGTGTCGTCTTTATTTAATTTAAAGAAAGAGCACTAATGAAATTCAGTTTAAATTAATTGGAGAATACCAAACTGAAAATAAAGATTTAATCGCAGGCGATACTGTCCACACAAGTCCACACAAATAGAAAGGCCACTTATCAGCGGCCTCATATATAAATATTTTTTATCAGAAATTACTTACCAGCAAGTAACTCTTTCACTGCATCACCGATGTCGGCCAAACTACGAACCGTCTTCACGCCAGCGGCTTCCAGAGCAGCAAATTTTTCGTCAGCGGTTCCTTTACCACCCGCGATAATGGCGCCAGCATGGCCCATACGCTTACCTTTCGGCGCGGTAACACCTGCGATGTAGCCAACAACAGGCTTAGTTACGTGCTCTTTGATATAAGCTGCCGCTTCTTCTTCCGCAGTACCACCAATTTCACCAATCATTACGATGGCTTCGGTTTGCGGATCTTCCTGGAATAATTTCAGAATATCGATGAAGTTAGAACCTGGAATTGGGTCACCACCAATACCAACGCAGGTAGATTGTCCTAAACCTGCATCAGTGGTCTGTTTTACTGCTTCATAAGTCAGTGTACCTGAACGGGAAACGATACCGACTTTACCCGCCTGATGAATGTGGCCCGGCATAATACCGATCTTACATTCATCCGGTGTGATAACCCCCGGACAGTTAGGGCCGATCATACGAACACCCGCTTCATCCAATTTCACTTTAACAGCCAGCATATCCAGAGTCGGGATACCTTCAGTAATCGTGATGATCAGTTTGATGCCAGCGTCGATAGCTTCCAGAATGGAATCTTTACAGAATGGAGCCGGAACATAGATAACGGAAGCCGTTGCCCCGGTCGCTTCTACCGCTTCACGAACAGTATTGAAAACAGGCAATCCCAGGTGCTCAGTACCGCCTTTACCTGGCGTAACACCACCCACCATTTGGGTACCATAGGCAATTGCTTGTTCTGAATGGAAAGTACCCTGACTACCGGTAAAACCCTGACAGATAACTTTAGTGTTTTTATCGATTAAAATAGACATTATTTGGCCTCCACGGCGGCTACTGCTTGCTTCGCTGCGTCTGTCAGGCTGGTTGCAGCAATGATATTCAAGCCACTGTCAGCCAATTTTTTCGCTCCCAGTTCAGCATTGTTCCCTTCCAAACGAACAACAACCGGTACGTGAACACCCACCTCTTCCACTGCACCAATAATACCGTCAGCAATCAGGTCACAACGAACAATACCGCCAAATATGTTAACCAATACTGCTTTCACATTTTCATCTGACAGGATGATTTTAAACGCTTCTGTAACACGTTCTTTGGTTGCGCCACCACCCACATCAAGGAAGTTCGCTGGTGCGCCACCATGCAATTTAACGATATCCATCGTACCCATTGCCAAACCTGCGCCATTCACCATGCAACCAATGTTGCCATCCAACGCGACATAGTTCAGTTCCCACTGTGCCGCCTGCGCTTCACGCGGATCTTCCTGAGATGGATCATGCATTTCACGCAGTTCAGCCTGACGGAACAGTGCGTTACCATCAGCGCCCAGTTTGCCATCCAAACAAATCAGATCACCCTGAGTCGTGATAACCAGCGGATTAATTTCAACCAGAGCCAGATCGCGCTCTAGGAACAGATTTGCCAATCCTAAGAAAATTTTAGTGAATTGGCTGATTTGTTTACCGGTTAATCCCAGTTTAAATGCCAGTTCACGCCCCTGATAAGGCATAGGGCCAACCAGTGGGTCGATAATTGCTTTATGAATGAGTTCCGGAGTTTCTTCCGCAACTTTTTCAATTTCAACGCCACCTTCAGTAGAGGCCATGAACACTACACGACGCGTACCACGATCAACCACAGCGCCGAGATACAGCTCCTTCGCAATATCAGTTGCCCCTTCGACCAAAATCTGGTGAACAGGCTGCCCTTGCGCATCTGTTTGGTAAGTGACCAGACGTTTGCCCAGCCATTGTTCAGAGAAAGCGCGAATTTCTTCTTTACTGTTAACCAATTTCACGCCACCCGCTTTACCGCGACCGCCAGCGTGAACCTGGCACTTAACCACCCAAGGGCCAGCACCAATTTTAGATGCTGCTTCTTCTGCTTCACGCGGTGTAGTGCAGGCATAACCAGCCGGAGCGGGTAAACCATACCGTGCAAAAAGCTGTTTTGCCTGATACTCGTGTAAATTCATGATGTTCTATCCATAATCTAGTCTGAGAAGAGCAAATTGCTCTCTTAATTTTTTTGTTGCTCTGGATATAGCCAGTCCAAAGACTGGCTGTGCATGTACATTGGTTTATTTCAGACCGGGCAGATATTAGCGCGTATCTGCCCTTATTATGTTGCTATACGTCCAGCAGCAAACGTGCAGGATCTTCCAGCATTTCTTTGATGGTCACTAGGAAGCCTACAGACTCGCGTCCATCGATCAGACGGTGGTCATAAGACAGCGCCAGATACATCATCGGAAGGATCTCTACCTGACCATTCACCGCCATCGGACGATCTTTAATGGCATGCATACCAAGAATCGCGCTCTGTGGCGGGTTAATGATCGGTGTAGACATTAAAGAGCCGAATACACCGCCATTAGTAATCGTGAAATTACCACCGGTCAGCTCTTCGACGGTCAATTTACCATCACGGCCTTTGATAGCCAGCTCTTTAATACGTTTTTCGAGTTCAGCCATGCTCAATGCATCCGCATCACGCAGTACCGGCGTTACCAGACCACGCGGTGTAGATACCGCAATACTGATATCGAAATAGTTGTGGTAAACCACATCCGCGCCATCAATAGAAGCATTCACTTCCGGATAGCGTTTCAGTGCTTCAACCACCGCTTTCACATAAAAAGACATAAAGCCCAGACGCACACCGTGGCGTTTTTCAAACGCTTCGCCGTACAGCTTACGCATTTCCTGAATCGGCTTCATGTTAACTTCGTTAAACGTCGTCAACATCGCAGTGTTGTTTTTCGCTTCCAGCAGACGTTCAGCCACGCGCTTACGCAGGCGAGTCATTGGAACACGTTTTTCGCTGCGGTGCGGCAACAAAGAATCCTGGACAGAAGCAGAAACTTCTGCTGTTTTATTACCCGCTTTTTCGTTATCAGCCATATGTTTTTCCACGTCTTCGCGGACAATACGCCCACCAACACCACTGCCTTTAATCGCTTTGGCATCAAGATCATGCTCTGCAATCAGACGGCGAACCGCCGGGCTGAGTGCGTCGTTGCTCTCTTCTTCCAAACCCGCAGTCTGGCGTTTAGCCAAAGTCGCTTCCGTTTTTTCTTTTACTTCTGTCGGCTTACCCGTGCTATCGCCCAAACGGATACGACCAAGAAGCTGACTGGACAGAACGGTTGCATCTTTCACTTCCAAAATGGCTTCTAAAACACCGGCTTCACTGGCAGGCACTTCCAGCACCACTTTATCCGTTTCGATTTCAACCAGCACTTCATCACGTTCAACACGGTCACCCTCTTTTTTGTGCCAGACTGCAACAGTGGCATCAGCAACAGACTCGGGCAAAACAGGAACCAGAATATCTACGCTACTCATTTTCTATCCTTATTTATTCAACGTTCAGTGCGTCATTAACCAGCTCTTGCTGCTGCTGCTGGTGAACTGACGTATATCCAACTGCCGGAGAAGCAGACGCAGGACGACCTGCATAACGTAAAGAAGCCCCGAACGGGATCACTTCACGGAAGTTATGCTGACTGCAATACCAAGCCCCTTGGTTTAACGGCTCTTCTTGGCACCAGACAAAATCGTGTACATGAGCATACTGCTCCAATGCTGATTGAACATCCTGATGAGGGAATGGATACAGTTGTTCAACACGCACGATAGCGACATCAGTTTGTTCGTTCTTACGGCGTTGCTCCAACAGGTCGTAATAAACTTTACCTGAACAGAGTACAACCCGTTTAATACCTTTAGGATCCAGCGCATCAGCTTCACCGATAACTGTCTGGAATTTACCGTTAGCCAGTTCATCCAGGCTGGATATCGCTAATGGATGACGTAACAGTGACTTCGGTGACATGACAATCAATGGACGACGCATACCACGCAGGGCCTGACGGCGAAGCATGTGGTAGACCTGAGCCGGCGTTGACGGTACGCAAACCTGCATGTTCTGTTCTGCACACAGTTGCAGATAGCGTTCCAAGCGGGCTGAAGAGTGCTCAGGCCCCTGACCTTCATAACCATGCGGCAACAGCATAACCAGACCGCACATACGGCCCCATTTCTGCTCACCAGAGCTGATGAACTGGTCAATAACAACCTGTGCCCCGTTAGCGAAATCACCAAACTGTGCTTCCCAGATAGTCAGAGCGCGAGGTTCCGTTGTCGCATAGCCATACTCAAACGCCAGAACCGCTTCTTCAGACAGAACAGAATCCCATACATCGAATGCGCCCTGACCGTTATGAACGTTCGACAGAGGCACATAAACAGAACCATTAGCCTGATTATGAATAACAGCATGACGATGGAAGAAAGTACCACGGCCCGCGTCTTCACCGGATAAACGCACCGGAATGCCTTCATCAACTAAAGTCGCGTAGGCTAAATTTTCCGCCCCCCCCCAATCGAACAATTTATCGCCGTTCGCCATCTCTGCGCGGTCATTATAAATTTTCGCTACGCGGGAGTGCATTGCCACTTCTTCCGGGACAGAACTGATACGTCGGCCCAGATCCTGCAAACGCTTAATATCGACTTTATGTGGATATTCTTCATCCCAATCGTGATTAAGATAAGGCTCCCATGTAAATGAGTGCAGCCCCATTGAGCGCCACTCTTCAACGACACAGTCACCACGGTCGAGGGCGTCACGATACAGGTTAACAATCTCAGTCACATCATCGACTGATATCAACTGCTCAGCAACCAGCTTATCAGCGTAGATTTTACGTGGCGTTGGGTGTTTCTTAATTTTCTGATACATCATTGGCTGAGTCGCGCTTGGTTCATCAGCTTCGTTATGACCATGACGGCGGTAACACACCAGATCGATCATCACGTCACGTTTAAAGGCATTACGGAAATCCAGAGCCAGGCGGGTAACGAACGCTACTGCTTCCGGATCGTCTGCGTTAACGTGGAAAATCGGCGCCTGCACCATTTTGATGATATCGGTACAGTATTGTGTTGAACGGGCATCTTTCGGGTTAGACGTTGTGAAACCAATCTGGTTGTTGATAACAATACGAATTGTACCACCCACTTCATAACCACGGGCCTGAGACATGTTCAGGGTTTCCTGCACAACGCCCTGACCGGTAACGGCGGCATCACCGTGGATAGTGATTGGTAAGACCATATTACTGCGGCCTTCATCCAGACGATCACGGCGGGCGCGTACTGAACCAATAACCACAGGGCTGACAATCTCAAGGTGAGATGGGTTAAATGCCAATGCCAAATGAACCTTAGCGCCCTCGGTGGCAAAATCGGATGAGAAACCCTGATGGTATTTCACATCGCCGGTACCAAGGTGCTCTTTATGCTTACCAGCAAACTCATCGAACAGATCCGCCGGTTTTTTGCCTAAGATATTAACCAGAACGTTGAGGCGACCACGATGAGCCATCCCCATTACAACTTCCCGCGTATCGTGCTTACCCGCATGACGGATAAGATCTTTCAACATGGGGATCAATGCATCGCCACCTTCAAGAGAGAAACGTTTCGCTCCCGGAAACTTCGCGCCCAGATAACGTTCCAAACCTTCAGCTGCCGTCAGTTCCGCCAGAAAACGCCGTTTTTCCTCTGCGCTGAACTGAGAGCTGACGGTGACAGATTCCAGACGCTGCTGAATCCAACGTTTTTCTTCCGTATTCGTAATGTGCATGTATTCAGCGCCAATAGAACCGCAATAAGTGCGTTTCAGTGCTTCATACAGATCAGCCAACTTCATCGTTTCTTTGCCGATAGCAAAAGAACCTACATTAAATGTCTCTGCAAAATCAGCTTCCGTCAGATTATGGAAAGCAGGATCTAAATCAGGAACATTATCCTGTTTCCATAATCCCAACGGGTCAAGACTCGCATTTTGATGGCCGCGGAAACGGAATGCGTTGATGAGCTGCAAAACTTTAACTTGTTTTGCATCCATTGCCGGATCGCTGACAGAGGAGTGATAACGCGTAGTATCTTTCGCAAGGCGGCGGAAGTAATCACGCGTCTGCGAGTGGAGTTGTTCACCGCTTAATCCCGCATTCGGCAATTGTTGGAAAATTTCTTTCCAACTTGCATCAACGGAGTTTGGATCGGTTATATAGTCTTCATAGACTTGCTCTATGTAAGACTGGTTTGAGCCAGCCAGGAAGCTTGAATCCAGCCAGTCCTTCATTGCGCCGTTCTGCATTGTGATCCCTTAAGCTTTAAAAGCTTTAGTTTTCGCCGTGGTTAACTATCACCGCTTAAATGCGGTGTCGATAAAAGGTTCATTTGGACGTGCTTTATGCATGTTCTCTTTTGGGTTTCGGAACCCTTCAAGGAACCTTTAAAAACCGTTAAATGGTTTTTAAAGGTTCCTTGCCTCAAAGCTTTTGTCATCATTAGCAGTTGGCAACTCATCATTCTCAATTCTTTGCGCCCTCCGCAGATAAAACTGCGCGGAGGGCAGGCCAATTACGCGCTATGTTTTAACAACATAGACTTAATATGACCAATGGCTTTTGTTGGATTTAACCCTTTAGGGCACACACTGACGCAATTCATGATGCTATGACAGCGGAAAACACTGAAAGCATCATTCAGCTTATCTAACCGTGAATCGGTTTCAGTATCTCGACTGTCGATCAGGAAGCGATATGCTGCCAGCAAACCTGCAGGTCCGATAAATTTATCTGGATTCCACCAGAATGACGGACAAGAAGTTGAACAACATGCACACAGAATACATTCATACAGGCCATCCAGTTTTTCCCTTTGTGCAGGCGACTGTAAATGCTCACGCGCCGGTGGGTTTTTACCGTCATTCAGCAAATATGGGCGAATCTTCTCATATTGCGCATAGAATTGTCCCATATCCACAACCAGATCACGGATAACCGGCAAACCCGGCAGCGGACGGATCACAATCTTCTTGCTGCCACGCCGTAAAGCCGAAACCGGTGTAATACAGGCCAGACCATTTTTACCATTCATGTTGAGGCCATCAGAACCACAAACTCCTTCACGGCAAGAACGACGGAAAGAGAGTGTTGGATCCTGCTCTTTAAGCTGGATTAACACATCCAGCAACATCATGTCACGCCCATCTTTTGCTTCCAGCGTGTAATCCTGCATACGAGGCGCGCTGTCAACATCCGGGTTGTAACGATAAATCGAAAATTCAAGTTTCATAATCTATTCCTTCGCAACTGGATCATCAGCTCATTAGTAAGTACGCGCTTTCGGCGGAAATGCTTCACGCAGTTTTGGCTGCATGTTGACATCACGACGCGTCATGGTCTCAGTTTGCGGCAGATAGAGGGTATGACATAACCAGTTCGCATCATCACGATCAGGATAGTCGAAACGGCTATGAGCACCACGGCTCTCAGTACGAAAATTAGCGGCAACCGCTGTAGAAAACGCCGTTTCCATCAGGTTATCAAGCTCCAGACACTCAATTCTCTGGGTGTTGAACTCTGAGGAAGTATCATCCAAACGCGCACTTTTCAATCGTTCACGGATAACTTTCAGCTCTTCCAGGCCCTTCGCCATTGCATCACCTTCACGGAATACCGAGAAGTTATTCTGCATACACGCCTGCAAATCTTTACGAATTTCCACCGGATCTTCGCCAGTATGGGTGCTGTTCCAACGATTTAGACGTTGCAGAGATTGCTCAATATCAGATTCACTGGCTTCGCGGCTGGTACCCTGCTCCATCAGTGACTCTTTCAGATGTAAACCGGCAGAACGGCCAAACACCACCAAATCAAGCAGAGAGTTACCCCCCAGACGGTTTGCGCCGTGAACCGATACGCAGGCAATTTCACCAACAGCGAATAGGCCCGGAATAACCATATCTTCACCTTTCTCGTTCACAGCCAGCGCCTGACCGGTCACTTTAGTTGGGATACCGCCCATCATATAGTGGCAGGTTGGAATAACCGGAATCGGCTCTTTTACCGGATCAGCGTGGGCAAAAGTACGGGACAGCTCAAGAATGCCCGGCAGACGAGATTCCAGCACCTCTTTGCCTAAATGATCCAATTTCAGTTTAACATGAGGCCCCCAAGGACCATCACAACCACGGCCTTCGCGGATTTCGATCATGATAGAACGGGCCACCACATCACGGCCAGCCAAGTCTTTGGCATTTGGCGCGTAACGCTCCATAAAGCGCTCACCATCTTTATTCAGCAAATAACCGCCTTCACCACGGCAACCTTCGGTTACCAGAACCCCAGCTCCCGCGATACCGGTCGGATGGAATTGCCACATTTCCATATCCTGCACAGGTACACCGGCACGCAGTGCCATACCGACGCCGTCACCGGTATTAATGTGGGCGTTGGTTGTCGATTGATAAATACGGCCTGCGCCACCGGTTGCCAGAATTGTCGCCTTCGCTTTGAAATAAACAACTTCACCGGTTTCAATCGAGATAGCGGTACAGCCCACAATGCTGCCATCTTGGTTTTTAACCAGATCCAACGAATACCATTCAGAAAAAATAGTGGTGTGATTCTTTAAGTTCTGCTGATACAGGGTGTGCAACAATGCGTGACCGGTACGGTCTGCCGCTGCGGCTGTACGTGCGGCCTGTTCACCACCAAAGTTTTTTGACTGACCACCGAATGGACGCTGATAAACACGGCCGTCATCCAAACGAGAAAATGGCAATCCCATGTGTTCCAGCTCCAGAATAGCTTCCGGGCCAGTCTTACACATGTATTCAATCGCATCCTGGTCACCGATATAGTCGGAACCTTTTACCGTGTCATACATGTGCCACTCCCAGTTATCTTCATGGGAATTGCCCAGCGCAACGGTAATACCACCCTGCGCGGATACAGTATGAGAACGGGTTGGGAATACTTTGGAAATCAAAGCACAGGATAATCCCATTTGTGAAATTTGCAGCGCGGCGCGCATACCCGCGCCACCTGCGCCAATAACGACCGCGTCAAACTCTCTTACCGGCAGTTTCATCTATACACCCCACACTACAATTGTTCCGTAAATCAAGTAAGCCATCAGTGCAACAATAATCGCCAATTGCAACACCAAACGCAGCGCCAGTGGCTTTATATAGTCAGTCAGTACTTGCCACATACCAATCCAGGCGTGAGCCAGAATGGAAAACAGTGCCAGCACGGTGAAGACTTTAGTGATGGATGAGGAGAAGAAACCCCGCCAGACTTCATAAGTGATATCCGACGTTGTCGCGACGAAGCCCAACATATAGAGAACATATAAAACAATAATGATTGCGGACGCGCGCAATAATAACCAATCATGGATACCCGTGCGACCTAATGCAGAAGCGTTACTTACCATACCAATACTCCAGCCAAAATCGACAGAATCACAGCAATCCCGATTGCCACTTTGGCAGAGAGACTACCGACCGCTAAATTTTCTTCCAAGTAGCCGAAATCCATCAACATATGACGGATACCACCACAGATATGGTAAGCCAGTGCGGTCAGAATGCCCCACACGATAAACTTAGCGAAAAATCCCGTCATAATATCGGCGGCTTGCTGAAACCCTTCTTGCGAGGAGAGAGACATCCCTAACAACCAGAGAAGAATTCCTACTGCAATGAAAGTAATGACGCCAGAGACACGGTGCAAGATCGAGGCTATTGCAGAGACTGGAAAGTGTATCGTCTGCAAATCAAGGTTGACAGGTCTTTGTTTTTTCACAATTTTGCCCACACAGCTCTTTTATTATTTTCCTTCCTCCGGACCTGGGCGGAAATCAGACAGCGATAAGGGGATACAAAGACACAACATTTAATCAAGATGAGAAATCCTTCATGTTAAAAAATGTCGTGGTTTAGTTACGCTGGGTGCTCCTACAGCAGGGTAATCCGGAGACCTAGCGGCAGTATATGTGCTTCACATTATTATTACAATTCCAACACAATATGATTAGCTACATTTCCACTGAACAGTGATTAAGATCACGATTCAAACATATTGCACAAAATTAATTATCTTGTTTGACAAACTTTAAACATTTATCTTACATATATGGTTGAAAATACTTTTGAGATTGATTTCCGATAAAAGGAAAGACTTCACTAAAAGCTAAAGTTATGTAACTGTGTAGTCCACACAAATCATAATCTTTTTTGTAGTCATGCATAAAACATAACACTCAAAAACTCGCTAACAATCTGAAAACCATTGTCGTCCGGGGTGAGATTTCAGCCTTAAATGTGATATTGGACTGATTTCAAATTTTTTCCGGTGGTACAGTGCCAGGGAGCACAGTATAAGAACCTATTCCGTTGGGCATATTGGCGTAGGTCATTCTTGTCAATAAATTGAGGGCACAGATCGCGCGCAAAAACCGGAATATGCACGCAGTCTGTAAAAAGCGATTCACTCACAAATCGCTCACCAACGCGGGCCATACCAAACAAAGTGCGTTCAAAAGTGATCGCTTTTGTCAGAGCACTCCAGGCCCGTTTATGACCAAAAGAATGGTCAATAAAATAGCCTGATGAGATAGACCCTATACTGTATCTTTCTGCCGTGGTTGTTAAGAGTTATAAAAATGAAAGCGCTAAGGAGACTGTAATGGCAGATAACAAAGCAACTCTAACCCCCCCAAATGGTACAGTTGCTATTGAATTGGACGTGCTAACACCGACCCTTGGGTCTCAAGTCATCGACGTCCGTACTCTTGGCTCCAAAGGTTTTTATACCTACGACCCTGGTTTTACTTCCACAGCATCTTGCGAATCCAAGATCACCTACATTGATGGTAATGAAGGCGTATTGCTTCACCGTGGTTTCCCTATCGATCAGCTGGCGACAAAATCCACTTATCTGGAAGTTTGCTATATCCTGCTTTATGGCGAAACACCAACACAAGAACAGTTTGAGAAATTCAAAAAAACCGTTACCCGCCATACCATGATCCACGAACAGATCCATCGTCTGTTCAACGGCTTCCGCCGTGATTCTCATCCAATGGCAGTACTGTGCGGCGTCACCGGTGCTCTGGCGGCTTTCTATCACGATGCCCTTGATGTGAACAATCCGCGTCATCGTGACATTACCGCGTACCGCCTGCTGTCCAAAATGCCGACAGTGGCTGCAATGTGCTACAAATATTCTATTGGTCAACCGTTCGTTTATCCACGCAATGATCTCTCCTATGCCGGCAATTTCCTGCATATGATGTTCTCCACACCATGCGAAGAATATAAAGTGAATCCGGTGCTGGAACGTGCCATGGATCGCATTTTTATCCTACATGCCGACCACGAACAGAACGCCTCTACCTCAACAGTACGTACCGCAGGTTCTTCCGGCGCTAACCCATTTGCCTGTATCGCCGCAGGTATCGCTTCCCTTTGGGGGCCTGCGCATGGCGGCGCAAACGAAGCTTGTCTGCGTATGCTGGAAGAAATTCAGTCAGTTGAGCATATTCCTGAATTTATTGAACGCGCCAAAGATAAGAACGACGCTTTCCGCCTGATGGGATTTGGTCATCGTGTTTACAAAAACTATGATCCGCGCGCAACAGTCATGCGTGAAACCTGCCATGAAGTGCTGGATGAACTCGGCCTAAATGACAGCCTGCTGGAAGTTGCGATGGAGCTTGAACGTATCGCTCTGCACGATCCGTACTTTATTGAGAAAAAATTGTATCCGAACGTGGATTTCTATTCAGGTATTATCCTGAAAGCCATGGGTATTCCATCCACCATGTTCACTGTTATTTTTGCCATTGCCCGTACTATCGGCTGGATAGCCCACTGGAACGAAATGCATGATAACGGTGTGAAAATCGCCCGCCCTCGTCAACTCTACACCGGCTACACTCAACGTGATTTCCAAAGCCAGTTGAAAAAACAATAACAAAATCCGATTACGATTAAGGGCAAAGCTCTAACTTGATAGTTAGGGCTTTTATTTAATTGAGGAAATGACCTTATACGAATTGATGTTACACCAGTACGACTGAAATCACTGTAAAAATTGATCTCGTCATCTTCCTTGTGTATGCTCATTTTTCAAGAGCGGATATGCACCATCCTGCTCCCTAAATTATCAAACGTAGCCACCGCTTGCGTGTGTAGCCGGATCACTAGGATCAAAATTCACAATTCTATAAAGCGGATAAAACAACGTTAATTATGAAAATATGAAAAGTTTGTCAAAAGCTTTGAAGCCCACTCTGGTGGGCTTCGTTTATTATCGTATTCGAAAAACTTGATCAAGCCGGATTGGGAATATCAATAAAAGTCACATCCAGCCCATAATTATCAGCTAACCACTCACCCAATGCCTTAACACCATAACGCTCAGTGGCATGATGGCCTGCCGCATAAAAATGCAGTCCCATTTCACGAGCGATATGAACAGTCTGCTCTGAAACTTCACCGGTAATAAACGCATCAACACCAAATTCAGCCGCCGGTTGAATAAAGCTCTGCCCACCGCCGGTACACCAAGCAAGAGTGCGAATCTCTGCGGGTGCACTATCACCCACATGCAATGCCTTACGACCCAGCGCCTGTTCAATGCGTGAAGCTAACTCAACCGGCGTTATTGGCTGATCAAACTCCCCATACGGCACGAATGGTTCAATCAGCCCGACAACTTTCGCCCCAATCTTCTGTGCCAGTTGCACGTTATTTCCCAGTGATAGATGGGCATCCAGCGGCAAATGGTAGCCATATAAATTAATGTCATTGCAGAGCAACGTCTTCAGGCGACGATGTTTCATGCCACGAATCACTGCCGGTTCATTTTTCCAAAAATAGCCATGATGAACGATAATCGCATCAGCCTGATGGCGAACCGCTTCATCCAATAACGCCTGACAAGCTGTGACACCGGTAACGACCCGCTGAATATGAGGACGCCCTTCAACTTGTAAACCATTGGGCGCATAATCCTGAAACTCGCCAACATTCAGCTCTTGGTTAATCACATTTTCCAGCTCAATATTATGCATCATATTCGTCCTGTATTTGGTTGTGTGGGAGTAACATACCCATCTGCACCGACCATAGCAATTGAGCTTTGTGATTTTTCCGATTTCGGATAAAGCAAAACATCAGTTATTTCTGACTTGAGCAACCAGCTCGGATTGCTCTAACCATACAGGCTTATCGCTGGTTTTTACCCATACACGGTACAAATAACTGTAAAAACGAGCACGATCACAACGAAACAACATAACCGGCAGCGCCAACACACCTACAGTTACAGCACCAATACGACGTAACAAAATCTGGTGCCGAGGATATTTACGATATGCAGACATATTAGACCCTCGTGACTGCTCCCCGCCCTGTCGGGCGAGGCTTCCCACTTCCTAGGCCGCAACCGTCTGTGTGACGGATTTACACTGGCCTCCATGGGCAGAAACGACGAGTCCCGCCGCT
>NZ_JBEJZY010000044.1:0-38817 GCF_040256935.1 Photorhabdus viridis | reverse complement strand
ATCCTGCGCTACAGAATAGGGATTATCAGTAATGGCGATATTTCCAGAATCATCTAACGTTAAATCCCATGACTCGGTATCAAGAAGAAATGAACGAGTTTGCATTTTCGATTCCTATGGAAATAAAAAAACCGCAATTAAGCGGTGTAGATATGAAAAAACCCGCACTGTAGGCGGGTTTATTGACGACTACTCAAAAAATTTTAAGCAGCTTGACGATGATTCTTACGCTTTCCTTGAAGCTCAACTTTTGGCTTATGCTCAAACATTTTTGGGGCAGCTTTTATCAACAAGTCAATAGCTCCACCCACAGCAGTATACACCTGCTGCGTATCAAATTTTTTGATATCTTTAATGGCTGCTTTCTGCTTTGACATAATGACTCCTAAGAGATTTTCTCTCCAATAGCTTTGAGCCTGAGCCCATAAGGGGTGTTCACATTAACAAAGTTTTCTCTTGCACAAAAAACAAACTAATATTTGTTAGTTTTCGTATGCTATCACTATAAACTCTAGTGTCTAGTCTTTTTTTTATCAATCTTTGATTGTCTTGAATATTGTTTCAAACGTATCAATATCAGCCTCCATAATGTAACCACACTTCATCATGTTAAATCCATAAGATGAGTAATAGGAGATTACTTCTTCAACAGGCTCAATGATACGGATATATTTACCCTGTGCAGATTTACAAAACATGTAAGCAGCCATCAGAGTAAGTTGAAACATTTTCCCATTTAAAGGGTGTTTTGCGTCATCACGATAGAAGTTCTCTATCATATGAATTTCAAAACTTTCCTCATCAATGGAATATGTACATAAAGCTAGCCCAGAAGGAGGTCCTTGCACATTTCCACATTCTACCAGCTTTAAGCAAAATTCAAATTTATCTTCTCTGTTTCCTACCCTAGACAAACATTCATCCCAGTTTAGTTCGCCGTATCCGCGAGAAAGGATTCTGTAATCATCATCAGAGATATCCCCTACAGCAAGGTTAAGCTTAAGCTCATCAACAATAATCTGCATGCTATTTCTTACCACATGCCCGATCTGCTCAAGATTAAACATTCTTTATCTCTCATTTTTAATTGGTTGATATATCTTACAGCTTTTTGTGATTATTTCATATGCTATTTAACTTTTCTTGCCATTAAAACGTGCACTATTTAACAATGACAAGTGAGTTAACAATTAACCCCAAACCAAAGATGGCTATATCCACCAGCGTGACTAAGGTTTATAACTTACCGTTCTCTATATTTTATTCTCTAAACTTCAGCTAAAATAAATAATGTTGACTTCAATGTGATTGACTTTATGGTACAGAACCATTGCTTCTATCTCTATATCAGTCAAAAGAAGCTCTTTTCCAAGTCGCACATACTCGTAACCTTTTCCAGTTTCACAGTTCAACTAATACTGTTACCAGTTAAAACAATGACCGAGAAAAATAAAAAATTTACCTGGGTTTCACAAAGATTTCTTAGTTTCTTAGTTTCTTCACTTCTACATATTTATCATCCTTATTTACAGCTTTAACTATCTTACGGTTCCATCGAATGTTGCATTTCCATCGTTACCCTCCACCACCTTGAATAACCGCACCATTTAATATAATAGATGGTGAGTTCATTGTGATTGAATTTGATGAAGTCATTTCCGTTGTCGGAGCGACTACGTTAATTTTATTCGGTGAAACAATATTTATCTGATTATCTACGAATTCAACATATTGTTGTGGTTCTGCGTTTAAAATTCCCCCCAGATAAATTGCGTCTGAATAATTGTGTGTTCTTTTTGAGCCCGGCAACGCCGGCGCTTTTGTTGCTCTGACGCTGCTAATGTCACGATCACAGATAGCAATTAAACCAATATCACCAACCACAGGATTCATAATGACAGCACTGTTACCACGCTGAAGACGAAATACTGGAACATTATAGATTATTCCATTCTCGATTTTTCTCCCTGCTCCCGTCATATTATGTACCATCGGCTTTACATCTACGGTTTTCCCGCTCGATTTAATAACAAGGCCCAAAGTGATAAAAACATGCTGACTAAGAAACTGCCTCATGACAAAATCAAAAGCATTCGCTTCACTGTTTATGTCCGTTGGTTTTGTTGTCAGCTTTGTCATTGTTTTTATCCTCTGTTTTCACTGGAGTGCCACTAAAAGATGTATGCCACTGACCACCATCAAGCCAGGAGGTAAGGGAGTGTTCCGCCCCTGTTATCAGATAAGTGCCGCTAACGTTCGGCAAAGAGGTTTCTATTTTTACCTTACGACCTAAAATAATTTCATTACTGAAAAGGGTAGTTGCTGTTATTCCCACGCCAGTAAATATGGGATAGCCAATTAGCCCATATTCTGGAGACGTAAATAGCAGTTTTTCAACTTTCGGTTGACCATGAGGCCAAATAGTCACTTTATCAATCCCGAAGTCAGTGTCTATATCTAGCGCATTTGCCACCTGTTGGATTTGATTAACAACATTTCCTGTATAATGAGGATTGGAGATAACACCTGTGGCACCATAATTTTCAACCGTCAGATCCGCTTTTTTAGCCATCGCAGTAATAATATCGATAATATCCACATCTCCCGATGCAGTGAACGGTTCAACTTCCTTTGCTCTTAGGCCAAGCATCATACTGGCCGTTATCGTCAGGGGAGTATCGGGTAACTGATTAAAATCTGCATAGGCATCACTGATAAAACCCTCAAATATGGCATGACCATCCGCCCATACACGCATTAAGTTGAATTTCGCACTACCAATCCAGATCCCGCGATAACTCAACGTTGCCATTTGGCTGGTTGTTAATCCCCAGATTTGTAATGTTATTTGTGTCCCTGATATGCCGCCCCACGCCGCCATGTTGACATAAGCGCGTGCGTTTTCGATAGTCAGTATATTGTTACCGCTATCATCAAATGTCTTACCGTCAACTAGCTGAAATTCAACTTTGATATTGTGTTGTTTGTACGTCACTGGGTCACCTCTCTTGGAAAAAGGTAATATAATTTGTAGCGTTGCCCTAGCTCCTCCCAATGGGGATCAGATAAACCATCCAGATCAGCAAAAAACAATTCCCCCTGGAACCGTAAATAACTGTAACGGACAATTTTATTGCAGTTGAGGCACACAACTCCCTGTAGCACAGGTTTATCATTGACGGTTAAATCCATATATAAACCTGTGCCACGTTGATTGAGGCGTATCATGCATGACTGCTCATTCAAGGTCACAGTGAACTCCTGAGCCTTAGCCGCCCTGATCGCTATTTCAATCACGTTAATTTCCTCGATAATTCTTCTACTGCATCATTAAGATGGTTGGTGGCACTCAATACAGAATCATTTAATGGACCGGTAATCGTCTCTGTTGCACGCTTGAAACCGGATGAAACTTTATCAGCAACTTGCGTTGCAGCACTGGAAACGGATTTTTTCAATCCGGTCAGAGCCTTTTTGACATCGGATAGTGTGGCATGTTTTGTTGAACCTGTTGATTGTTCGGTATTTTTACTTGGGCCTTTTGCTGTCTCATTCTTTGTTGTATTCGACTTGTTAGCAACATTGCTGCTCATTTTCACTTCGGCAATGTCTTGTACCGCCTGGAAAACTGCGGTCACAATCAGTAAGGTAACACCGTTATCCTGCCTTATTCGAAAATCGTACTTAATCAAATCATAACTTGTGTACGTAGTATCAGGTGTTTCAATGTCGTAAATTTCAGCACTGGATACCATCTTATCTAACGCTTCAAGAACATCAGAACGGGACGTCAGGGTGAGGTTTGTTAAGTTAGGCACGGAACCAGAAAAACCGGTCCATCCCTCAAACGAGAATGTCACATGGACTTCACCGGGCCGCTGCACTTTGTTGTATGATGTATAGCCGCCTTTCTCTATCGGCGCAGTCGTGATTGATGCCTCTCGTGTGACTTCTACTACAATGAATGATGTGGGCGTAAACGGCTTATCACCAACTCTCTGCCCGGATGCATAATAAATACCATATCCAGGAGATATCATACTGTTAACACCAGATAGCAGGTTGCCGCTACGGAACGCACTAAGTACCGTTGTTTGATTGAGAGAGAATGCCATTATCCAGTTACCCCCGTTGAATAGCTTGTTGCCAGCGTTGATCCACCTATTTTCTGCCGGGCATCGTTAACCACGCCTTTTACGTTGTTAGCGTTAGAGCTGACTTGAATAGTTCCGATGTGATAACTCTCAGAAACAGAGGAGGTACGGTTGTTATTTACCGTATTTGAATAACGCTGAGCGGCCACATGAGCCCCCAGTTGTGGCATATTCGCCAATACCTTTGGGATATAATCGCGGGTTTCTTTTGGCGCAGCGCCCAATCCTTTCCGTATAACATTTCCCTGTCCCCAGTTATAAGCCGCCAGTGCTTTACTCAAATCTCCGTCAAACATTCTCATTAGCTGAGATAAATATTTTGCCGCGGCTTCCGAAGATTTTACCGGATCAAAAACATCATCATCCATTAACCCAAAATGTTTGGCTGTACCTGGCATAAACTGGAATAAGCCCTTGGCACCTGCTTTAGACACAGCATACTGATTGCCTCCCGATTCCGTCATGGCAACACTACGTAACAAACCCTCCGGTAACCCGAACTGCTGCTCAAGTTGTGCTAATTTGGGTGATAGCCAACCCAGTAATTTCATGCCGGTAGTGTTCGGTGACATTTCAGCGGCTGCGACTTGAGGAACGAGCGAATCAATCAGTTTATTAATTGAATCGGTCAGCTTATCTAACGCGGCTTTTAACCAATTATTGCTGTATTCTAGCCGCTGTTGTCGTTCATCCTCGGCCCGAATGATACGGTCATTTTCGCTGCGCTTTTCTTCCTTTTTGACCTCTTTGACTACGGTCGTATCTGGCTTAGAGGTTTTACCATCCAGTTTTGCCTGATAGGCTTCATACTCTTTTTTACTAAAAAAGGGTGTCCAGTCGCTTGCCAGATACAATCCATATGAATCAAGTGTATTTTTTGTCTCTTCCCCAACAATCGAAGTCGCAACTGACTCCACAGGATCATATAACGCATATGTGATAGCGCCATATATTCCGGCTTTCCCGGCAATCCCTTTTCCCGGTAACCCGCCGCCTTTCCCCATTTTCAGCATGGACGAAATCGCACGAAATATTCCCCACAGCCACCCAGCAAATTTCAAGCCAATTAGACCAATAATGACATTACCCCAACCGCCTACCGCATCTGCGGCCTGATTAGCGACTGAAATAATAAAACTCATCTTATCGAGAAAACCACTGACCGCTTTTTTAATCTCTTCTGGGTGCTTATTCATCCAATCGGCTAAATTTTTTAGCCAGATATTGAAATCATTGATATATGGTAAAAGGGCATTAAACAGAATGTAGCCTGTTTTCTCAAAACTCTGGCTTATCTCTGTCCACTGTTCACGAAAACGACGCGCGGCGGCAACAGATTTATCATCCACACCCGAATTGGCTGTAAATTTATCCACATCTTTGAGTACGTGACCGGATGAGAACCACTGTTGCGCGGCGTACCCGACCCCAAGTTCACCACCGTAAGCTTGCTGTTGATCTTTATTAAGTCTGGGAAAAACACCGCTCAGCTTACGCATGATAGATTCGGTGCTTTCTGAGGCAATATCAATATCGACACCCGCTTGTGATACCGTTTTTAACAGCGTCTCAAGAGCCGGATCAAGCGCAACACCTGATTTTAGTCGGGCTTTAGCATCATTAATGCGTGAAAATGCCCCCACAATCTCATTTGCACTGACCCCGAATGCTTGACCTGCTTTTGTCCAGCCATCAAGCGCTTTGGCCGACATGCCGAACGCATCAGCGGCAGTACTTAACTGATTGAGATTGCCGGCAAAACTGGTCACAAAACTTTTCAGTCCACCGAGTGAGACCGTGACACCCGCCAAAGCCAAGATCTGACTCTTTATGCTGGAAAAGAAAGAGGAAGCTTTCTTTCCTGCCGCCTCCATTTCTTTTGCCACTTTTTTGGTTTTCTTACCGGTTTTGTCTAATGATTTGCTGGTTTTCTTTTCACCATCATTAAACGAGTCAACCAGTTTTTGCATAACCTGAGCCAACCCACCGATCCCGGCAATCACTGCAGTTTCACCTGCGCTAAATTCAGCCGCATCAAGCCCCAGCGTTATAACAAGTTCATCTATAATGTTTGCCATCAGTTTTTACCCTGCTGTAAAACGTAAGCATTGTGATTATCGACCTGAATAATCTCTATTAACTGCCAAAGGTCCTCCACACCATAAACTGTATCCAGCTCATGGAGCGTTGCCTTTCCTGATGAGATAATGGTCGCTATTGTGCTTGGGACATTTGTATAACTGATGATACCGAATGGCTTTGAGATGCTGGAATAGCGCGGTGGGATTACGATTGGTCGGCGGTTTTGAAAAAATCCACGTGTAACTTAAGCACCTCTGCACGTAATTTCAGCCGGGTAACAATTTCTTCAATGTCACTGTCGATCAGCTCGCGTTTGATTTTTTTATCTACCTGATTCGGAACCATCTGCACACAACCCATCAGTTCATCAAGTAGTGGCCTGGCTTCATCAGGAGCAATGCGAGAAATTGCTTTCAATCCAACCACCGCTAATGCAGCCATGCCCAAATCCCGAAAATTATCGGGGATAGACAACCCCTCTCTCCCCATTGCCATCAATGCACGAATAGCCCACCATTCAGCCTGCGAAGCGGGCATTTCCTGAATGTAAAAAAGCTTTCCTTTGTCGCGATTATCATCATTCATAGTGATGAAGGTTTCTTTACGTGCCATTAGCTATATGCCTCACCTGTTATTGATTCCCACTCAATGACGGCCTGCGCCGCTTGTAAAACCTTTCCTGCGTCCGGCATGGTTTTCCATTGCTTCAGAACGCCGTTCACCAATGTGTATTTACGCCCGATGGCCGGAAGAATAACCGTCGCATTACATCTGAACACCGCGACGCTAGTACGTGATGCCGTTGCCCAGGTATCAAAAATGGTGCGACTTTCCGAATCAGGCATAATATGAACCGTCTGATTGATATTGCCGTAGATAAAACCCGCTGACAGTTTACCGTCCGCCCCACGTACCGTTTCAGCCAAATCCAACGCCTCAGTTTCGAAAATGTTGTCGGCGGCAAATCCCTGTAATTGCACACCAGACGGGTATAAATTGGTCACAGCCAGGGTAATTACCGCATCAGCAGAAGTGATTGTGTCTGACATTATTGAACCTCCGTAGATGCCATTTCGAATTTCTGAATACTGCCACCGTCGCAATACCACAGTGTACAGCTTGGGCTGGTGCGATTTGCACGCATAGAGGCAGACATTTCCCCAATATACAAGTAATAACCCTTCGCGATTATTGACGTTGAAACATCAGATCCCACAGCGTTAATAATTTCCAGTTTTTGTGCAGCCGATAATGTTACGCCTGCTCGGATACCGCCCCACAACTTAAACCGCTGGATAACATCACTCATTGAGGCTTCCACCAGCGCACGGCCAGCCGTGTTATAAGGGATAGTCTTGTTGGATTTGAACAAGGCAATAACCGCGCCTTGCAAGTTCGCATTCAGCCAGATTTGACCACAGAAGGAATCTAGCCACTTAAAATCACCGGTTATTGTGCCATCAGCCCAATAATTTTCGGTGATATTATTGGCGGCATAATTGCCATAGAAGTTATATCCATTAGCAATCAGCGCATCATAAACATCAGAATCGATCACATCAGGATTGAGGCCGTTCAATTCTCTGAATTTAAATGGAACACGCCCCTCCGTTCGCTCAAAATCCAGCACCGCCGCATAACCCAATATTGCTGCCGGTTTCATATTATCAGAGCAGAAAACAGGAACGACACTCCCGTAGCTGTGAATGCCAATAATTTTATGGGCGATAGTTTCCTGACTACCTTTCACTTTTGCCGTGCCACTTGTTGTCCAGGCAACATAGAAATAGCGATATACCCGACTACTAGCCCACGCGGATAATGCAAGATGCTGTTCATCTGTACATTCAAATACCGTCGTAAAACCTGCCCATTGCTGAGACTGAGTTTTAATCACAGCGAATAGATCAGGAACCGCCGACACTGTAGCCCCCTGAGAAACCGTTGCCCCTAGTGCGCCAGTGAACTTAAGAGCCTCGGCCCCATCACCAGTACCATAGGTGATATTTGTATCTTCCGGTTTAATGCTGCCAGAGGCAACATTGATGATAAAAGCTTTACGGGTGGTATCGAACACAACCGTTACTGCCTTGCCAATCACTGTTTCAATGCTCTTTGCTGCATCCGCAAAGGATTTAACCCCATCAAGATTGATTGCGGCGTTTATTGCTGTACCATTGATATTGAGTTTCAATGTACCGGACATTTTTTGCAAGTCGGCAATAGCTACTCCATTAAAAGAACCTGAACGTAACCAAGCCGATACTGCCGCTCGATTAAATCGGGAAAACAGTAATTGGCCAGGTGTCTTTGTGCAGTTGTTGTACCCTGAAAAATAAATAGCCGCCATGCTATATTCTTCGGATGCACCACCAAAATATGCCGCCACATCCTCTTTAGTCGAGAACGACAACACCACACCAACAGGTGCATATATATTATCTGTCAGTAATAATCCATTGAGATCAACAGCATTACCCACTGCCGACAGCACCCCCGGATTAATTCTCACGTCTTTACTGATTGGAATTGCCATGAATAGACTCCACTGTTTTAGTGTTCAGCGTAATACTGTCGAAAAATAGTTGTTCTGTTGTCACAACAGGGTTGATTTGAGCAGTAAATTCAAATGTCCAACGCGACTCATATTGCTGTTCACCATTAATCATCGTCGTCTGAATCGGGTCGCTGGCATAAAGTGGTGCCATATCGATACCTGATCTCTTGAATAGCTCAATCGCATATTCAGTGCGCACCGTCGTTGCAATAATGTGAGCATCCTCATGAGCGAACTGACCGTAACAGTCAATTTGACATGTCCAGCGTGTCGTCCGAGTGATTAGACTTTTTCCCATACCTGCTGCTGTTGGTACGTTATAGATCACTACACTTGTTGATAAACCCGTGCTGTTCAATGGTGTCATAACAATAAAATCGCCATCTGGCATCGGTGAGCGATTTATCTGAGACAAAATAACGCTACGCCTGGATATTAAGGCCATTAAAAAACCGCGTAATGCGGTTGTTATATCGTCTTGCGTTACATTTATCGTTACCACTATTGTTCCCCACGCTGCAATGTAACAGCGAATTTGCACCAATTCGGCCACTCTTCCAAAATCTGCACTATCAACCACTCTTCACCATTAATAATCAACAGATCACCCCCTTGCTGTCTGGGGCGGTTGACGGCATTAAAATTGCCATTCACATAAGCCGCTTTGAGCATGCCCTGAATATTCAAGCCGTTCGTATGTTGTAGATCAGTAAAAGTCAGTGGCTGGATTTGTGCGGTAACGGGTGTTGTGATGTAGTGCGGGACTTGCTTACCACTGGGTGCAATATCATATCCCACACTTACCCGTATCTCTCCAGGTGAGTGAGGATTAACAATCCCAACAGCACCAGATACAATATTGTGCAGGTTCATTCGTTCCCCTCATCAACCACATAATCAACACTGTTCAGCATGTGTTTGGTGTGACGTAACGGCGCATCAAATCCCTTTTTAGCTATAGTGGATTTTTTATTAGCCGGTGAAGTGAAAGAACGAATAGATTGTTGAATTTGCCCCTTGATAACTTCCCCGGTCATCCGTAACGCTGCATCCCCATTCATATCGTTAGCACTCAGGCCCTGTGCAAGCACATCACCCCATTCATTAGCATGTTCGTTGATAGTGTTACGAAAAAACGGACGGGGTCGCCTATTACGCCTCGGATCGCCAATCTCGTTACTAATTGCCACCATTGCAACTGAGGTGCCATCGGGATAAGTCGCGTCTTTGAAAAAACCAACCCGCAATTTTTGGCCTTCACCCACTCTTTTAGCTAATTGCTTTAAGTAGCGTTTTGCTGCATCACCGCCCTTGATACTGTTCGACATTAGCGTCTCCATTGAGTCCGTGTATAGTAATATGACGGATAGTGAGAGGGAGAGCTGCCGGGGACGTAACGCATAATTCTATATTGCTCTGTTGCCTGCCAGTACATAGCCCCGTATTTTGTCTGCAAGAACCAAGCAGCACGTTCACTCACAACGCCCATATCAGCCGAAACGGAAACAGATCCCTCACTTGCGCTGCTAACTCGCCCCACGAGCGGATTGGCCGCTGTTCCGCTAACAGATAAACGATTAAGTTCGGCAATATGAGCAACAAGCATATTCAACAACAGTATTCGTTGTTCAAGATCACTAACTGGACTTTGGGCCGTATTGTTAAGATAGAGTGTTGCTTCAATAAAATAGGTATCCAGCAGGACATCACTGATAGAAGAAAACTCCGGGTAACGAGTGCGAAATTTCACGACATCAAAAACGACAACAAAGCCCATTAGCTTAATCCTCTTCTTTTCGCTGCTCAATATTCTTACCCGGTTTTTGGGGATCGATAGGCTCTAACCCGTTCTTTAACCCGGCTTTTTCCTCAGCTTCCGTCCGAACCTCTTTGAGTTTTTCCTGGGCAAAAATAAGCCCATTTTTGACCAATTCCGTATCTGCATAGAGCTCCAGATATTTGTCAAAAAACGCTTTATCAACATCATATGTCAGCCCATAACCACCAATAATTGTTGATGAATTTATCCCGTTTAGCGTCACACTATTCCCATCAATTTCAATCGTTAACCCGTGAGGCAATTTACACCCCACAATGACTGCCACCATTTAAACCCCCAACATTTGTGCAATAGCGTGTGGATAACGAATAATCGCACCCCACGTACCGGCTGATTTCTTTTGTTTAAAACTGGATGAGCTCACAACAACCGCATGTGCCCGCATTTTTTCAGTAAATGAGGCATAAGCCGTTTTTTCACCATCAAGCGTATCAGCAATCAATTGAACCAGTTCCCCCGCTTCCGTACTGTATTCAACCGCCGTTTCAATCGTCAGATTCGGAAAATTCTTTTTCAATTGATCGGTAACATTAACGTTGTACTGGTTAGTTTTTGTCAGATTGACTTCCGCTGTTGGCGACATGCAAAGTTTCAATGGCTCTGTTCGTTCCACCAACCCTTCTGTTTGTTTTGTAAGCTGCTTAAATAGGCGTTGGGAAATATCGTCATAAATTGCCTGCCCGTCTTTGGTTTCCCACGTTGTACCATTGGATTTTCCGTTTGCAGCCGGTACCACCGGTGCGCTTAACCCCGGATCATTCAATAGTCCATAGTTTTTAAGCCCCGCAATACCATAGAAATAAGACTTGTTCATAAACTTGTTTAGGGTTAATGCGCTTGCGGTATTAAGTTGCGCTGCTCGATTGATACGGGCCGTACCGTACATATCCAGCTCACGCTCCCCCCAGACAGTAAATGTTTGGAAATGATAGCTCTGGCGTTCCACCCAATTCACGTTAGCATCTGACATACCGTTATTGCTGTGATCACCGTATGAGCTCACTTCACCCGTTGATTCTTCAACCGGGAACTGGGTTGTCAGCGTTGTCCAGTCACCTTTTTTATTTTCACCGATAATTTCAGCCGCTCTCATCGGCGTGACCAACACACGAACCAACTCAGGATCGAGATAGTTAGTCAGATACGCAGGAACACCGGCGTTACTCACGGTCACCATAGCTGGCTGTGCATCCATAGCTAACGTATAGTTACGAGCATATTGGGGATTTAAGTAATCGACGGCCTGTGGTACTACAATGCCGTATTCCCCTTCAATATATTGAAAATCTGTGTGTCGTTTCATTAGCTCCAGGTCCCCATTTTGACTAATTCACCCGCACCAGCAGCAGTACCGGCAACGAATTTAGTTTCGATAAAATCAGTGATAGTTTTTCCCGCTGCTGCGGCCTGCACCTCACCCGTTTTTAAGGATGCGTAAATCTTATCCCCAACTTTTGCGGGCGTGCTTGTTCGTACCGTAAAATCACCCGCAGTAAATAAAGTGACTTCACGTCCGGGTTGGATCAGCATGGATGCTTCTCCCAACCAAAGAGTGATAGACGCTTGTCCGTCACGCCCCACAAAACCAGACGGGGCACCCGCCCCCTTGTTCGAAACGACACCATCAATCACCCAGGCAAAACACCCAACAGTTACTCCATCGTTACCCGCAATCAGCGTGCCGTCCCTTGCTAACAAAGTGGCGCTAGGGTTAGTACTGGCAAATGCTCCCTCAATGCCGGAGGCTGGATAGTGATTAATTTTGTTCGGAAAACCCATAGTTAAATCCTCACTAATTTAGATGCGGTGGGAAAACGTTTTTCAAAAGAATCTATCGCAGCAGAATCCATTGCTAGGCGGGCTTTAAGTTTTGCTGACTCTGCTATGCCGATCTGCATTTTCACTAAAGAGCGATAAGCGGACGGATGAACGCCGGTTGTATCAACACCCACCTCATCAAGCGCAACCTTGTAAATTTCGTCAGCAGAATCCATTGCTACTACATCACCGATGAGGGGTTTAACCTCAGCCTCAGCAATGCGAATAGCATTAATGTGATTCACTGTGTCTTTTTCTGCCTTTCGAGTAGCTGCACGAATAGCAGCATCCATTGCGGGCTTACTGACGCTATCCTCTTCCTTTGGTTCTGGTTTATTATCGGGATCATCGTCTTGCGCGGGAGTGCCTGAAATTAACGCCCGGATTTTTTCCAAGTCTTCCTCTGGCAATTTACCCGCAAGCAGTTCAAGTACTTGTGCACAGATATCATCGTCCTGCGCGGGTAACTCCGCAGGCTCCTGTGTCTCCGCATCATCAGCAACAGCTTCAATGATTGAGGCAAGCTCCGCTGAGTCGATTTCCATATCCTGAGCCAGAAGGGTACCGAATTTGTTTTTCGCCGCTTCCGCTATACTTTTCGCGCTACCACCCGCTTTCAGTAATGAGGCAATTTCTTTTGGTGCAGCATCTTGTGCTAATTTCGGCTGCAAGTATGCCCCCAGCGCCGCACGTACAGCGACAACCACCATTTTTTTATTTAACTTCATGTGTTTTAACTCCAGAGGGAGGGAATCGCAGACAACAACATCTGCACCGACTCGCCCTTCTTCAACAAGAGCGACATGGTTCCCGACGATATCGCGCATAACGCCATCATGATGAATGCCGTCATACATGCCGGGGGTCATATCAGCGACGTAGTGATACGCCGCTGACAATTCTTTTTGTTCATCCGATTCAATACCCGCTATAGATTCAGCATCCCAAATTGCCAGGCTGTTTTTCAGGTATGTACCATCGAACATGGAATCTGATCCCGTTGTACCGACAATCAATTCTGTTGAAGGTTTGGCCGCCGTGACGGGAATGTGTTTTTTCAATAACGGCAGGTTATTGAAAGTTGCAACCCCTTTCTCTAATTCATCAGGGGCACGCAACAGTTTGTAGATACGATTAGGATCAAGCCTTAACCCTTGCCAGTTCGGGATTTCTCTTCCGTAATACGATGATACCGTCGCCTTAGAGATAGGACTTTCAGTAACATGCAAACGCCCATCTCTGTCGTATGAGCGTACAGAAGCCCGATCTAACGCCAGACCGTGATTCATAATATTTCTCGGATTAATTAGTTGGTTAGTTTAGGAATGACGACCTGCCAACCACACCCGCAATTGATTTCTTCACCAGGCATGATCCATTTTCCGTCAATATAAAGCCCTTTTGATAAATCGAACTCTTTACCATCCGCTTTCAAGTGTGATTGACGAAATTTTTTTGCTGCATGACTGTGCCGCCAGATACCCGTTTTAAAACCAATTGAACGCTGCCGGGCAGATTGCATAACAAAAGTCGCTTTGTTGTTCTGGTCACGAGCAATCAGGGCTGCTCGGCGCTTAGTAATGTCGTAACGCTCTTGCAAGGCTTTTGTCAACGTTCCAAGATCACGCCCCCTTGCTACTGATTGCATCACTAGCGTTTCAACTTGGGATAAATATTGCCGTGGAATACTTTTAATCAACCCAACATTCTCACCAATGACCGTCTGTAGCGCGTTATTCATTTCTGTCGTCATCGTGAACGGTATCGAAATATGTGCCGCATCTAACGCATGATTTAACGAGGCATCCATGTTGTCCATTGATAAAGCCGCGAATTTTTTCGCCAGCTTGTCAGCTAAAGCATCAAACTGCTTTAACCAACGCCGGGTTAATTTTCGCATTGCTGAACGCATCAACATCTCCGGGCTAACATCCATTGCCATTGCTGCACCGCTGTTCTTATAGTTGGCGGATACCCAGTAAATCACCGAGTTATTCATCTCATCCACCAGCTTATATAACTGCTTGCTGTACCACACACGAACACCGGCATTAGGTTTAATTTGTCGGAGTGTTTGAAGGGGATCAGATGATGTTTTCCGTGTTGTCCTCTTCTTCGATGTCGTCTTCTTTGTCGATTTCATCATTGATTTCCAGAGAGTGATACGGGCTGTTTTCATCGTTGGCTAGACGTTCGCGGGCTTCATCTGTGCTAATCACATTTGCAGCAATTAATACTGAATCAGTATCTGCATCGGTCTTACGTATGCTGGCTTTTTGTTCATCATTCATTTGATACAACGGTTCGAATGTAAAGCTAATATCAGGATCAATTTCGCCAAATTCGGATAATTGAATAATATCAATCATTCGTGCCAGTCCATCTTTCACTAACATTTGCAAAGTAGCAATGAAGTCATAGAAAACACGGATTTCCCCATCAGATGACGCATTTAGCCCGCTCGGTGTGATACCTGTAAAAATCACTAACGGTATGCTACTGACTGAACTCATATGTTCCTGAGACTGGGCTTGCAGTGAATCAAGGCCACTTAGCGGTGTATTGAACTGGAAAAACTCCTCTTCGTTATCCAGCATCATTACCCCTCGGTTATCACGCATCTTGTTAAACAATTCTGCACGATAAATTAACTGATCAGGATTCTTCGTCTGTCCTTGCAACGTCGATTGAAGATTGGTTTTAAATCCAGACACAGAGAATGAATGGATCAAATCAGATACGCTATCACGTGTCCTATACCAGTTTTGTACATAAGACTCTGCAATCTGAGTCAGTGATAAGCCGCCGAAATTATACGCAGGTTTAAACATATCGGTTAATGGCCGGGTGATAAATGTAATCAAACGACTGTCATGTACAGTTTTTGCCATCACATACCAACTTGACGGCTTATAGAAATCATTGCTCAACGGGTTGCTAGCGTTATAAATCCCCGGATATGTCCATATTGGCTCAATGACGTTAAAGCCAATAAGACTCCCCTTTGTGATTTTTTTGGGTGACAGAAATAATCTAGACTCAAGTTCAACCGGATCGGTTGCAGCAAGCACGCCTCTTGACGTGCGAACATCAATGTAAATCTGACCTCGCCCAAAAAAACCATCATGTTCAATGGCTTTTTTTAACCGTTCACGAACGTGGAATTTTTCAATAGCCTCATTAAGCGCTTTGATTTTATCTGATTTGTCATTATCCCCCACTGACGTTAGCTTTATCCACTTACGAGTCATCTCCCCTGCAATAGTGCCGACCATTTTCCGATATTCGGGTAATTGTGACAGTTGGGCCAGATAAGGATAACCGGGGAAACCCACATCTCCCGATATACCACCTGTACCCGTCATATATTCATAAGGTGTAGAATCCATTGCCATTAATGCGGATAACTGTTCAGTAGGAACAACACCGGGAGGGGGCCTGTATGGTTCAACAGGCCGAGCTACTTTTCTCTCTGTTATCGATCCGACAGTATCCGGATGTATGTTCATTGGCTGAGGTGATGCTTGATCAATATCCTGTTCAACTGGCAAAGCCTCCGCTTTCTTTTTATGTCTGAATTTGAAAAACATTAAATTCGCCCCAACAGATTTTTAGATATACGAAGTGGGTTGTTTTTGCCTGTGATATAACCATCCAGCGAATAACGTACCGCATCCCATAAATGGTTATGTTTGTCGAGCACCACCGGCAGGATTTCACCGGTCAGTCGGTCAGTCTTGTATGAATAGAGTCTTGCCTCATCAATCATGTGCTTACAGCGTTCATGAATAATGATTTCTTCAAACCCTTTTAGGTAAGTGATCCCATCCTCAACGCTCCCCGGCCATTTTGTGGCACCATCGATAACGAACCCCTGGCGTGATAAGTAACTGATAGTTTCCGGTCGGCTACTGTCCCCATGAATGGGCCATTTACGAGAAAGCGGTACCGAATCATAGAACTGGGGCATTTCATCTAATTCAACGCCTACTCCATAGGCTTCATATTCGATATATAGTTTGGTACCAATAATGAAGCAGCGAACCAGTGTGGACGGGTCATTAGCGAAACCAAAGTCAGCTCCATAGAAAAGTCGGTCAGCTTCTAGCCATAGCTCATCAGAAAATGCTTCAACACGGTATTTCCCAGAGAAGATAACCGCTTCACTGAGTGCTTTTGGTAACCCAAGCCAAATATGCTCATACGCTTCATAGTCGATGCGTTTGCAATATTCCATTTCCTGCCGGAGTACGTCAGGAAAAAAGGCATTATCACAATAGTTAACTTTTCGAATAATAACGCCGCCGTCAGGGGGATCTTCATGATGCCGGGTCATCAGTTTGTATGTCGGGTCCTCTTCCTCGCGGGGGTTGAAAGAAACCCAGACTTCGGATTTATTAGCACGTACAGTTGGCCCAAGAATATCCCAACTATCTTGCGAAACGGTCTGAGCCTCTTCAACCCAACAGATCTTAATGCCATGCATCGACTTGATGCTTTGAATATTGTTGCGAAGACCTTTAAACGTGAAACGAGTGCCGTTCTGACCTTCAATCTCGTTGTTTTTGACCTTATAGAAGTGGGACAGGCCAAGATCAATGATTTGTGCCTCAAGCAGGGCAAGAACAGAATCATTGATTGAGTTCTGGAATTCACGGGCACAAAGAATCGTCATTGGTTCTATAGCACCCAACAATACCAGCGCACGAGCAATCTCTACCGATTTACCGCCACCACGCCCGCCATATGTCCAACGCCAGCGAACAGAACCTAATGCTCGGTCATATAAAACTTCTGTCGCCCAGTCACTACTAAAAGCGTACAGAACACCATCTATGATGACTGGGCTACCTGTTTTCCCTCGCGCAATTTCTCCATGTGAGAAGCCCAGACATCAGCAGGACAATTGGCAGGAGTGACAATGCAGACCTTTCCATAGCTCAATCCGGCCAGATCGACATTAACCTCAGTTTTATTGCTGCTCATGTCGATACCGGTAAGTTGCGCAGCGTTCTTAATGTTCGGCGCAACCTGTCCGAACTTCTTATCTGCTAACGCTTCTTTCCCGGCACGAAACGACAATTCAGCCAAGTGTCCAGCATTGAATGAAACAAGCAACGCCGCTTCGTTTCTCAGTTCTCGAATGCGGGCTTTTATTTCCGGTCTGCGTATTAATATGGATGATTGAGAATCAGCACGGGCTGGAGAGTAACCCGCACAAATTGCCGCCTCTTTCATCGGCATACCCGCCGCTATGTTTTGAGCAAACTGTTCGTATTGCGGCTTGAGAATCCCTGCGGTTCCTTGCGAACTCTCTGCGAACTTTTCAGACTCCAAGATATTACTGGTGCTACTTGCTACCTGACTTTCCGCTTGGTTCGCATCAGGTTCGCACTGCGTACTTTCAACAATAGTGCGAACCCATCCCTCAGTTTTCGCTCTTTTTCGAATCGCTGCATCACTGATGCCATATTGTTTGGCAATCTCCCTGATTGAGAGAAGGCCGGAACGGTAATCACGCTCTATTCCCTCCCAGTCAGTATTTTTTGCCATTTCTTTCCCTTAAAATATAAAAACCACCGTGGAAGGTGGTCAACATGCAATATTTATTCAATAACAAATAATCATCATTCAGTTATTGCTTAATTCGGCTTTCCGTCTGATATTTACCATTCGAACATAAAAATCATGCATAGATTTATAGTTTTCTTCACGTTTATCAATAGCCTCAAAAGGCTTAAGCCACTCATCAACCTGAGATTTGCACGTAATAAAAGCATCATCCACTAACTTTTCAGGCAGTATGTCTGCTGATAATTTAGGAAGGACATAATCATTTAGACATGTTGTCATAGGATCTACGTATTGGGTTTCCGAGTACCCGATACAAGGTAAAATAAAAACAATCAGCAATCCGATAAGTTTTACGCAATTGAATATTTTTAACATCACTTCCTCCTTGCATGGGAGGATTATACATCAGCATTATCACTAGTACGCGATAGATACAAAATGCCACTAACTTACACTCAGAGTAAACAAGGAACGTAATGGCATGCATTATCAGTATTGTCTGGCCAACTGTTGCTAACATATGCCAGTTAATACAAACAGACGGCGATAACCAGCGCTGAACCATTTCCAACCAAGAAACAGAACAGTTGGAATCAGCACATTCTTCTTTTCAGTTTAATAAATCCCCGGCATTTTAAATATCACACCGGATTGAATAACTACTATCGAGTACTCTGTCAGCAAAATGCTCTGAATTAGTTACTTGCAGTGTTTGAGTGTTGCGGATATAAAAAACCACCAGCGTTAACTGATGGTATGAGTTAGCTGCACTGACTTACCCCCCCAAAAAAATGGGGGGTAGAAATAGAACAGTTAACCTAAAACGAAGCAAACTGTATCATTTACGAAATTTTAAAACTGGCAGCCACTAGTGAATAATCGTCAATTGGTGTAGCTTTTTCAATTCGTCTTTGTAAGCTTGATGCAAATCTCACTGGATTACACAGGGTATTATCTGAAAACCTTGGTCGTTTTTCCCAGAAGTGATGTGCACCATCCGACATAATATATATGTCTAATATACCTTCATAATCAATAAATTCGGAGAGAGGGTAATGAAGATCCTGATAGGTAAGATCAATTACCTTTGAAAGCGCCGACGTCAGAGTATTTTTTCCCTTCACGCCTTTCAATTCTTTCTTTGTGAATAACCCCTCATTAATCAGTTCTTGATGCTGAGTATGATCTGTTGATAATTGAATAAGCTTTTTCCCTTTTCTTGCGTAAATTCTTGTATCTCCTACATGCCCAATATGTATACTATCTTCGCGAACGTAGCAAAATGTAAGTGTTGTCGCCGCTCTATGGAAACTTGAATTATTTTCAGATAACTTAGCTACTTTTCTTTTTATCGAAGAAAATATTAAATTCATATTTAAATCATCTTCAATAACAAAGCTTGAAAGATAATTAATGGACGTTTGTGAAGCCTCCTGCGCACCTTCATATGCCCCAACACCATCAGCCACAGCCATAATATATCCATTACCTACAATCTTGGGTGGCATAATAGAGTCTTGATTACCTCGTATAGCGTTTTTTCCCAACGAGAATAGGCCGCAGTTCAATAAGGTAATCATTGATTATTCTCCTTAATGATTTTCTCGAAATCACTTAACATGTCCTCAATTGAGTTATACCTCATTGCAGGTTTATGTGCTGTGCTTTTATGAATAAAATCATCTATCCCTTTTAATTGACTGATTCCAAACTCACCGATTACTACACCGAGAGCATAGATGTCTGTTTTTTCATCATAAAATCCATTATGGACCTCAGGTGCCATATACTTACGAGTTCCCATTGCAGCCCCAATATGACTCAATACCTCAGATTCAGCTTCTTTATTTGAATTCTTTACAAGACCAAAATCAGAAACCTTGTAGAAACCATCAGAGAATTTAAGGATGTTCGCTGGCTTTAAATCACGGTGCAAGTATCTTTTTCTCACATGCATATACTTAATCCCTTCGAGTATCATTTTTATAATGCTTAATTTTTCTGATACTCGGAGTAGCCCCATACTAAGTTCACTATTTAAGTCATTCTCTGCAAGCCCAGTAATAAACCAAGGTTTATCAGTGGATAATTGGTGAATGTAAATTGGAGCCACATTTGAATGGCAGCAAGAAGCCTGATACATGGCTTCTCTCCGAAATCTGCGCTTCCACTCGTCGAGCGTGAAACCTTTAAGCAGGTCTTCATTGACTGATAACGTTTTCCTAGCGTAGTTACCACACTTATTATTATCAAGGCTGTAGAGTTCAACCTCTTCCACATAGCCGAAAGCTCCACGCCCAATCTGTCGTACCGGATTTATAAAATAATTACCTCGTCTTTCCATATTTTATCCTTTGCGTATTTTGCCTTTCTACAAATCAAAATCTACAAGCAAAGAGGAATATGTCCTATATTTTCCTATTAAAACTATTAAAACTATTAAAACTATTAAAATTTAAATTAATTAAGACATTGACTAATATACTCTTGCAAATATCTTAATTTTGCCTGGTCGTTGATAATGCCTTCTCTGATATCGAGAACAGTTGATCCAGCTTCTTCAGTGAGTTCGACGGTGGTTGCATGGCCCACTCTGCCGGAGGAACCGGTTTCACTTTGACTACAGGTTGCCGCGATGCGCAACTTGCGACGACCGGCAGCAACATCATTGCGAAGAACATCAATTTCAGATTTGGCATTAGCAAGTTCCTGAGTGTGTTTCACATCAAGCTCGCGCAACATAGTGATGTGTGAATTTTGATAATTAAGCGCATCCGTAAGCTGTTGGATTTCTGATTGCCGCTGTTTTGTAATATGCTGCTCTTTCTGTAACTCAGAGTGATAACAATACGCTGTCAATGAAATAAGGATCAACGCTAGTATCGTGTAGTAATGAAAGTTAAATTTCATAGCAACAATACCCCAGAAACCAACCCCATCCATCTTTACCTATCAAAGTAAGAACAAAACCAAACAGAAACAATATCCTGGCCAACGAATGTCTATTCATCCAGCCCCCAGCAAGTTAATTCCGATTCCTGGGCACGTCGCTCAACTTGACCATAACAGCCGTTTGCCTGCCCTTTGGTCTGTCGACAGTCTCGACCATTATCAAATACCCAACGTTTTATCTCAGCACAAGCGCCTTTCTTATCTCCGGCATTCAGCTTTCTATAGAATGTGGAAGAGAAGCATTTCGATGGGCCAATGTTATATGGGCAAAAGCTGGCAATACCTGCTATCTGAGGTTCAGTTAATGGCACCCGCACATTGCGTTTTGCCCATGCAATAGCCTGCTTTGCTTCTTGTGCATTGAGGTCACGGCACTGATTCGGCATTAACCTCATCCCCTGACGAGCGGGAGTTCCATCAATCCAAGTAACACCTCGGCAGATTGTCCAGACTCCCCCCGCATCTTGATACGCTGATAGCCGGTTACCCTCTTTCTCGTCCAAGAACTGAGACAATATCGCCGTGGCACCTGCACCAGAGAGAACCAGACCGATAACCACAGCACTTAACTTACTGGTCTTTGTCATTGCGGCTAAGCTCCCGATGCTTGTAGTACCAGTTGACCCCAAAGGTGCCAACAGTGCAGATAATGCCAATAATGATGGCCCAGTCGTTCAGCGACAGAGCACCAAGCATTGCTGTAAATGTGCCCCAAGTGTATGCAGTGGGGCTGGTGTATTTGTCCATACGCATAATTCCATCCCACTGATGGAGTGATCATTTAGTTAATTTAATTACTTGGGCTGATTTGCCCTGTATTGATTTAAAAGACTCAATAAGCATCAGACTTCACTGCATTAAGAGAAGAACGTATACTTGCAACAAATTTGAATTACCTGACATACACATTTTTATGAGCTTAATTTACATACGACTATATATTAATAAAATTGTTGTTCGCAACGTCAGCACTGGTAAAGAAGTCTCTGGTACCCCCGACACTCCCTTTACCACATCTCGTTTATTACTAGGGCAAATGATACCTGCAATGTTTTTGCTTAAAAAATTAATAAAGAAAGTGAGAAAAAATACTTGGTATAACTTTTTTTTGTCAAACCATCATGTGATTATTCAGCCGATGGAAATGAATGAAGGTGGACACAGCCAAGTTGAATTTAGAGCTTATATAGATCTCGCTAAGAGCATTACTTCAAGTCAAAAAGTTAATCTCTGTTCACCGAGATTACAACCACTTTCTGACAATGAAATCCGCCAAATACTATCCAACAATTCACTATTTGGCCATAATAACTAATGAGAGAAACTCAAATAACCCCTCCACCGCAACGAGGTAGTTATTCATATTATTACCCCAATTTCCCGCTTAGTTTGGTTAAAGTACTCTTCTTCCAATTCTACACCCAAGACCCTACGATTCAGCTTCAGTGCCGCTTTTAGTGTTGAGCCCGATCCCATAAAGAAGTCCGCCACCAAATCCCCTTCCCGACTACTGGATCGGATAATATGCGCCATCAAGTCTGCCGGCTTTTCGCAAGGATGTTTACCTGGGTAATACTGAACAGGTGGAAAAGACCAGACATCAGTATAAGGCACATCTACCGTCACCGAGAACGGACGGCGCAGCAGCCCATATTCCAGACTCAATTCCTCATATTGGCGTGACAAAGTAAGATGAGATTCTACTAACTCATGATATGGCCTGTTTAATTCTCCGTTCTGGTGTTTTTCTCTGGCTATTCGAGCGAACAATATCCGCAGTTTTTGGTAATCCACTTCATTGGGTAATTGCCACTGGCTATCACTGAACCAGTGACTGGCCATCTGTTTTCCTGTGGCAGCGTTAATTTCTTTTGCTGTGACACCCAACACCTTTCGTGCATTGCGAAAGTAGTCCACAAGCGGTTTAAAGACATATTGCTTAAGTTCGCGGCATTTGTGGAAATACCCATCACCTTTAGGTTGATAAGGCCCCTGATAATGTTCAGCAAATATGATCCGTTCAGTAGAAGGGAAATAAGCCCTTAAACTTTCTTTATTCTGCCTGCGCCACGGACCAGAAGGTTTTGCCCAGATAATGTGGTTAAGCACATTGAACCGTTCACGAACAAGGATTTCCGTATCAGACGCCAAACGCGAACCACAAAATATATACAAACTGCCGTTGGGTTTCAGCACACGCCAGAATTCAGTCAGTACTTCATCCAGCCACGCAAGATAAGCCGTTACATCCTCCCATTGTCTGTCCCAACCACACTCTTTTACCCGAAAATAGGGGGGATCGGTGGCGATTAAGTCTATGCAGTTGTCTGGTAACGTTTTGATAAATCGTAGAGAGTCGTCATTAATTAATGTGATACCACTTAAATTCACAATATTTTCCATAATCGATACTAGCTTACTCTCTGGTTAGCACAGAACAGGCGAATGGCTGGTGTCGTCAACTCCACCAGCCATCCATTTCACCGCTTAAGAAGTCACCCCATCAAAGGCAACGCTTGAAAAAGGTGTCGTTGTCCCGGCTTTCCATCAAGCCAGCCAGACAAAATTGAGTTAAAAGTAATTGGCAACGCGGTGTTGATAGCCCCGTCAGAGTTGAAACATCGGGAATAGAAACCCAGTCATACATTGGTACTGTTTCTAAAACACATGAGGCTGTTGTTGTCATATCTTCATGTTTTAGCATGATAATTTAAACCTTTGGTCAGTTATTGTGCATAGACACACATGTAACTCTGACCAATGACAACAGCAAGTTTTATCTGAATTTCAGGCAATAAAAACCCCCGCACTGGGCGAGGCTATCAGTCACGAATACTACTATCACAACATATACTGAAATAGTGGCTCATAAGTTCAAAGATGTCAACACGTTCGTGACAAAAGTCTTGATTTTCTTTCCTGTTCCCGTCTTATAAAGGCATCTTGCAATGGTTGACAAATCAAATATTCCGTTGCTCTTAATATTTCCTCAACCTCACGCCGACAAGTTGACATTGATGGCTTTCGCTTACGCAACATACCATTTCTGCGGATCATAATTCTTGGCTGAACCGTTGCATGATAATGTTTGGCAATTGCTCTATCAGATACACAATAAACATATCGACTAAGCAACATCCCAAATGCAACCCGATCAATGTGGTAAATATGGTCTACTACCCTAGCGATTAACATTCCGTCATCATCATTGCATATCGGACGTTCTGGATAACCTCTCAGCTCTACCGTCGCCATAAGCTCAGCAATCATACTGCTCTGACGTTTATCAAGCCTGCCAGAATACACCCATGCACCGAACTTGGATAACCAGTCCTGCAACCAAATTTCTTGTGCCTGAGTCAATTGCAGCCCATCCGTTGAAAATATCACACCCGACATAACCGTACCTCTCCAACTTCCCTTTTAACTTGGGGCAATAGTTCCGTTGCCATACTGTGGATTGCTTGCCATGTCTTCGGTGCCGCATGAAAGCCCGTGGGATGCAAACGCTCGATGATAGCGAGGATGCAGCAGAATGGAGAAATGAGCAGCCCTTTGGGCCATATCTTGTACCGCTCTCACATGATGAATTTCCGCAAGTATTACTCCCAACCCCATATTCCGACAACAGATACATCCCAGTAATGTCACATTAGAAAGCCACTGTTTTTCACTTTTAGCCATTGGCTCTGCCTCTCATTACATAAAATCGGACAACTGAGAAGCTGCATGTTCAGCGGCGTTTCGGGTCGGGAAATTGCGATACAAAATAAAGTTCCAAAGCACGTTTAATGTATCTTTATAAAGTTCCTGAAATTCCATCTCTTCCATTTTGGCGAAACTGACTGAACGAGGTTCACGGTACAGACTGCCGTTGGGCATTTCGTAAATGTCATAGTGCCCTGATTCCACTGTTGCCCAGCGCCGAAAGGCATCAAAGGATTTAGTGGCAGTAATATTCTGGGCTCGGTTTTTAGATATGCCAGCAAGATATTCATCCGCAGCGGATTGTAAGACATCTTCACTGCCCGCGAAGTGTGCAAGAAATTGTACGTAGCCACGCACAAGCGCTTTCTCTTCCGGGGAAATGGTACCCCCAGCAGGTTCCCAGTATTCATAGCCGAGATTCAGAAGGGCAAAATATTTACGATGGAAACGCGGGTTACGTGCTTTCTTAAAATCCGCATAGAGCACATCGCCCCACTTCACTTTGGAGTGTAGGTATTCCCTGGCTGCGGGAGTCGCAGGTCTCAGGGTGTCATTCGAAATTTTGATAAAACTATGCTGCGTCATTACTTATCCTCAAAGTTATGACACAGCAGCTTTTGTTTAGGTTATCAGATGTTCAGGCCGATACGAACAGAATAACAGGTGTTAGTATTAATTCCCAATTTTACTTTCTATTAAATAAATTGACGACGTTTGTATCTTGTTGTGTAGTAGATATATTAATACTATTCTTCAATTGTATTCTGGATTGGAAATCAAGTACCTGTGATTCTGACAAGAATCCCTTAGGAACTGAACATAAATCCTCTAAATCTCCTTTTGGGAAACCAAATTCCTCAAGAAGTGTTTTTTTACTAAAAGTTCTAGAATCCAATAATAGATTTAAGCACCTAGGTAACAAACGAACCGACTCTGGTTTTCTAAGATCATCAAGCGGCTCTCCTTTTCGCCAACCTCTAGCAGAAATATTTTTATATAACCTCTGATATTCCAGAGAAGATATTAATTCTAAATTTCTCGCTCTAAGGATCATAGATTGTGCCGACATCCCCCAGCGATTTTTTAGAGATATGAAATTCTGTAATGTAGGATATGGAGGAAGCTCTACAGAAAATGACTCTTCCGGCAGCATGAAACTCGACGCAAACTTATGTGCTTGCTCTTCTATTGGATTAAAATTGATATTATCAAATTTATTTATATATCGATGTAAGACTATATGACCTAATTCATGAGCAGCATCAAATCGACTACGATAATAGTTATCTTTATCACTAGCTAAAACCACATACGGTCTATTCTCTAAATCATTCCATTGAGAATAGCCATCCATTACAGAACTACCTTGTTCAAATCTGGAACAGACTATCCCCGCATTCTCCATTACCAGTAATAGATCATCTATCGGTGCAATACCTAATCCCCAAGCTTTCCTACACTCAAAAGCCATTCTTTCAATCAATTGATCATCTATCGCTCTGTAATCCTTTACGTTAAGATGAGGAATGTTAACCTCTGGATAATCAAGATATTCTTGCATCTTACATGATAACTCTTGAAACCACCCCATGTATCGCTCTGAGGCGATACATAAGTCTTTTGCCGTGGTTGAAAGTGTTCGGAAGAATACTGGTTTTTTTTCGTACTTAACAATAGGCTTTGTGAACCAACTTACCGGGCAATTAAGAATCTGACTTAAGCTATGCAATACTTCTGCATCGGGGGAATGATTACCGTTTTCCCATTTGGTAATAGTTGATGGCGAACGATCTACTAACCTACCAAGGTTAATTTTCGATAATCCCCTCGCTTCTCTTATCTGTGTCAACCTTTCAGATTGGAAACCAGAAATTCCCACTCTCATAATGTCTCACCTATTCTATTTTTCCTGATCCTTCAGGCGCTTCTTGAGCTTAGGTAAAACCATATCAGGAATGACTATCTTCTTCTCTCCAGTATAGAGGGCTAAAAGCTCCGTTACAGATTTATTATAGTGAAAACCTTTCATATTGGTAAAAGGAACCACAATCCTTAAATCCATCATGCTGGCCTGAGATTCATGATATGGTGGATTAATATTTATTAACAACACACCTAACGTATCAATGTCATTATGATGTTTACTATCTTCTTCTCTAAAAAGATCTGGGGTATAGCCTTCAAATTTTTCATTCAATTGAGCTATCAATGAACGATGTTTAGCACCTCTTATATGGCGCTCATCGTGATTTAACCCAATACGGCTAATTTTAACACCTTCTGAATCGATAATAATGTAATGCTCCCCTTTCGGGGATGTATCAGCATCGTAACAAAGATAACCAGAGCGACTTGCGGCCTCCCTCAATGCTGAATTAAGGCCATAGTGCCTAGCCTGAGGCCTAAATCTACGTTGCTCCGGTTCACCAAGTTTTAATATATTGCCTACAGTTACTTCCTGTGCTGCAGCATACTTAGCATATAATGCATCTTGTACGTTAAGCCAAAAATCACGCCTGAAAGCGTTTATTATCAAATCGGTAATATCACTTTGTGTGTCGTTAATGCTCATTTAGATACCCTGATTGCGTTAAGCAGATTTTATGGTATTTTTTTTTCGTTTTGAACGCAAGCAATATACTTGATATGTAATTTGTACGTTACAAATACAACTTCAACTCTTATACCATCCCAGTGTGTTCCATCAGGCCACTTCACTAGAAAAACAATATTCAGCTACAGAAAGGCTTTCTCCCGCCTTCGAAGAGTACAATTGCGCTTCAGCATCTCCAGCTCCTAGTTATCCGCCAGCAATTTTGGTAAAGCCAGCATCCTGCTGGCGTTTACGTTGAATCGACTAGCTTTTAAGTCTAAATTTGTAAGATAACGATGCTTTCAGCACTGCACCCAAAACGGGATAATTCATAACTACCCAAATTATCTAATAAAATCAGTTTACTGTTTATGGTCATTTTGATCTGCCTCTTTTGGTCTTTAGTTAAAATGCTTTGTCTGCGTATCGGCGCTCTTTTTGTTTAGCCTGTTGCTGTGTACGACATATTTCAGCAGCAACAATTTGATCAGTTGGTAAGTAATGCCCGTTTTTAAATTCCTGGAATATGGTTCCGGTTTCACCGTGACGATTCTTATCCAAAATAATCTCGGCATAATTTCTGGCTGGACTTAGTGGGTTATAAACAACATCACGATAAGTAAAAATAATTCGATCTGCATCTTGCTCTAGGCTACCTGAGTCTCGTAAATCCGCTGCAACAGGACGACGCTGATGTATAGGCCGTTTATCAACGTCTCTTGATAACTGACTCAATGCTGTAACAGGTGTATGCAATCGCTTAGCTAGTCCCTTGAGGGCCCTGGATATTTGAGCGATAGCAAGGTCATTACGCTCGGCTTTGGGCCTTTCTATCAACCCAAGATAATCAACAAAAATACCTTTCAGATTCGGGTACCTGCGCTTATGCGTTTCACTGATAGCACATATCTGTTCAGCGCTTAATTCACTAGCATCAAGAATATGAATATCGCGATCTATTAACTCGCTTATTGCGTTAGATATACGAGCCCAATCTTCATCATAAAATTCACCACGTCTCAATTTCGAAACTGACAACTGGGCAGAACCAGCAACTATACGTTCTGTAATTTGTTGTGCTGCCATTTCCATTGAAAACAGCAATACCGCCCCTCCATTCCTAGTCATACCCTCAATCATGCAAAGTGCCAGTTCTGTTTTGCCCATGCCGGGACGACCACCGATGAGAATTAAATCAGTTGGGTTAAATCCCCCCGTCAACGAGTCAAATGGCTCAATACCTGTCATAATCATACCGCGACTATCCTCACCTAAGTTACGCCTCCCCAGTATGTCAATGTACCCTTCAATCAATGTCTTGATGTGCACGGGAGCCAGGTTGCCAGTATCTCGTATTAGCTCCCCCATAGTGGACATAAAGCCCGTTATAACATGTTGTGCTTGAGTATGATTTTTAGTTTCCAGTAACGCCTGTTGGCCAGCGTTGATCACTGCTGTAACCCGCCGAACATACCAATATTCACTAACTTTATTGGCATAGCCTTTCAGGTTTGCATTCCAAACAGGACTCTTACTCAACTCCAGGATATTAGCTAATGTATTACCATCTCCACTCATAGCCTCAGCGATGAATATCGGATCAATCAGGGAACTACTGAACGCTTGTTTTTTGATTTCAACGTAGACACGACGCAAAAAACTTGAACTAAACGCCTCTTCTGACAACGTTGCAAAAACATCATAAGCATCCTGCGTTGCACCACCTGACAACAATCCGCTTATAACCGCAGACTCTAGATTGAGCTCATTCATACTACTGCCCCCTCCGGTAACTATCCCAGTCAAAAGCCAACACTACCCCACCCTGTAACACACGATCTAATACTCGGTCCCCTAAAAACACCGGCAGGTCATTCATTGGCAAATTACTGATCAGGATCGTTGGTAATAAATCTTCATATCGGTTATTAATCACCTCAAACAAGATATTTCGCTCTGATTCAGTGCCGTATTGAACGCCAATCTCATCGATGATCAGCAAATCCAACTCACTGTAAAACCTCAGTGTCTCGAACTCGTTGGTGTCAGCATCATTACTCCATGAACGACGAAATGCCCTGATAATACGTGATGCGGTTGTAATAAACGCACTGATACCGTTCTGAGTGACTATTTCACGGCATGTCGCAACAGCCAGATGAGTTTTCCCGGTACCAAGACGGCCACACATGATGATCCCCTCACCCGCAACTTTGCGTTCTTTCCAAGTCTGAACATAACTTTGGCAGATCTTCAGATTATGTTGAGCAGCTTTGTTTATAGGCTGATAATTTTCAAAGCTGGCATGTTCAAAACGTGGGGCAATGTTGATACTGTCAAGTAAGCTATTAGAGTTCATTTCTCCCCCTAATCAATATTTTCTGACCAATAAGAATCCTGTGGTTCGTAGGTTATACCCTCATAGCCTGTATGCGTATTTTGAGTAAATTTAGGTTTGATGTTTTGAGACTTTTCAGGAAACAACCCTTGCCACCCATTCGCAATTGACGTGCAAATCACTGAATCAGGATTCGTGCAATCTGCTAGTTTTTTCTCTTGCTGCTTACACATGGTTTCTGTCAGCGGCTTTTTAATTTCTAGCCGAAAAGTGACCCAATCAGCCCATACTTCATCGCTAACGTTTTTAGGCTTTGCCGTGATGGGATCGAATTTTAATTTCTCCCGTTTCCCCTTACGGGGGGTAAGGGGGGTTTTAGGTTCCGTGACTGGTTCAAAAGGGTGACTGGTTCTGGGTGCATCTCCTGCACCACTAACCCCCGCAGAATTTGCACCACTGGGTGCAAGAGATGCACCATATGGTGCAACATTTTCACTATAACCATGACTGGATTTATCCAGATTCAGGAAATAGACATTTGATTGATTCAGTCCATTTTGTGTCTTCCGTTCTGCAACACAGACAATGCCATCTTTTACCAATTGCTTAATGTGATTTTGAACAGAACGTTCTGATATTTCGCATTGTTCAGCAATGTAAGCAACTGACGGCCAGCACTCTCCCTGGTCATTAGCGTTATCAGCCAACTTAATCAGTACCAATTTACGAAGAGGATTACCAACTTTGATACTCATAGCTTTTACCATCAATGACATACTCATAATCAAGCTCCAAGTATTTTAGCAATCTGACGGCAAACTGACTTACACCGTTCAAAGGTAAGAGACTCCTCCAGCAATTTGGCCTTTTGCCGTTCATACTGTTCCCAGATATTTAACTCAGCTTCTCTACATCCTTCATAAATTTCTGAGATTTGTTCTATAGTTACAAGCTCACCATTCAGACGAAACTTATTACAATAGGTGATCTTTTCTATGGTTTTAAGCATTGGTCTTGCCTCTTTTAAACGTTTGTCAAAGCATTCAGTGCTGATATCGCAACGGTTATTTGTTGTGATACGTCACTACCTCCTAAACCTCCCAATAGGATTGCAATTATCACCGCCGTAAATTCACGAATCGCAACAGATATCAAATAATTAGTTGTTTCACCGTTAACTCTGGCTTTGCGTTCAAGTGGAAGGGCTGATTGGATAGCGGGTAACAACTCTGATACTTTTCTTCGTGCAGCCCTTGAATCACTGCGCAACCACCTGAAAATTTGCTGCCTGTTGTTATTGATAGCTTTCCAATTAGCATTCCCATTTATTTCAATGGGATGCAACTTGGCTGATACCGTTCTTTCACAAAGCAAGAAGTACATTCGGCTTATTTCGATTGCTACATACTCCTGCCCCTTCTCTGCCGCCCACGCCTCAACTTCGGCTTTCAGGGCGTTGATGTTTTGTTCCACTGTTTACGTCTCCTGTCGCAATATTGATTATTGAGAATCAGTTTTTATACTGACTGCTCAGTTAGCATTTATTTCAGGCCATATTTTCTGCCAGTCATGGGGACGAAGATCTTGTCTTGTCACTTTTCCATTGGTTGCATTTTCTATATCAAAACATCTGGCGGGAGGAACTGGAGCATAACCATGTGCCATTTGCGATAAATAGGAACTGGATACCCCAAGCTTCTCAGCAAGAAGTTTGGCTTCACCTCGCTTTAAATTAGAAATGTAATCATTTAGTTTCATAACTACCCCTTTTAGAAATACAGAAAGTTTAATAAATACTAAACATTTGTCAAGCATTTGCTTATTTAGTGAATACTAATCACAATTTAACTGGTAGAAAAATAGTGAAATCCCTAGATATATAGGTTCTTATAAATAAAATGAGCATGAAGAACATCAGGCAACAACGCCTAAGAGATTGGTTTTCCGATAAAACTCTTCCTGAAAAAGAGAAGAGTTATTTGTCACAGCTTATGAATGGTAAAGCATCTTTCGGCGAAAAAGCCGCGAGACGTTTAGAACAAGACTATCGAATGCCAGATGGTTATTTAGACGCCGATACAAACACCCACCAATTAGGAAATCCACTACAAGTAACATTGACTCCTAAGCAAAAAGTTCTTCTAGAGCTATTCGACGAACTGCCAGATAGTGATGCCGATGATCTAATAAAAAATCTTGAAGATAAAAAACGGCATTATGATAATTTACTAGAAGAATTATTACATAAAAAGAGGCAAAAGAAAGCATAGAAAAAAGTCGCCAATCGACTTTTTTCTTATTTATCAATAAGATTTTCATCTTACCCTGAACCCTACGGAATAAACCGTTAACCTCAATCACCCAATCCAAAAATTAATTAACCTTCAGCCAACACCCAAAAACTATCATGCTATATGCATAGCAAATCTCTAAAACTATCTTAGCCATCCTATTTCACAGTGCTATCACCAAGGGAAAATTCATTCAGTTCACACCTTGAAATAAATATAAAAATTAAAATAAATCAAATGGTTAAACTTAACACTTTGATAAGCCCTTCTTATTATTTAATTTTTACTTTACTTTTCGTTTATCAATTACTAAACTCAATTTCAACAGCAAACAGGCAGGACGCCCACGCAGTAGTCGCTACCGACATACGAAGAGGTAGATGATTTGCTAATCAGTAGCACGGCACAGCGGCCGTTTAGGTTAAGTGTTCAAAACCGAATTTACAGTTTCAATTGTCATGAGGGAGGAGAAGAGCAGGGTTCAATGTGACCTGCCATGATTACCACATATAACAACTGTATTTACCAGAAAGTGGAACAGGAAAGATCAACCAACACCAGGATTCCCCAGCCAGCGGTGGGAATGGTACAAAAACACTGGCAGTTGATGCGTTACGGTTCTTCTTGCCGGGTTTCTTAGAAACTGCGTGAATCAACGGACGGCGGGGAAAGACCCGCACATTAACCAATCGAACAACAGTTCTTATGTGTAATGATATGCAGAATATCAAATTAGGCCAATTCATCGGTCTGTTTGAAACATTTATTAAAACCATAACCTCTGAATGGTATTTATCGTTGATCAATCCGTACCAACTAATACCAATATGGGGAAAAACTAAGAATCAACAGATGTAAAAAAACCCACCGAAGTGGCGGGTTCTTTTACCCCGGATCGCCGACCAAAGCTAACCGGGAGTTTCTACTAACGAGGACCAACTCGTTAGAAGAGGCAAGACCAATGATTTCCATCATTGATCGCTAACAATATATCAGGAGTTGCTATGAAAGCACAACAAGAAACAATACAAGTAAAGCTCTATGTTCACGCTATCGAAAATAATATTTCACGAAAAATGAACATCACAGTCTTACCACATGACGCAAGTAAACACGGAAATGCATCGATCTTTGGTACAGTTGTCACTATTCATGATATAGAAATCCCATATCCAAATATTAGTCGTCCAGACTTTATAAACTCACAAATTGATACTCTAAAGAAAGAACAAAATAAAGTTCTTGCGGAAGCTCATGCTAAAGCCTCTGAACTTGAGGGCCATATTCAATCATTGTTATGCATTGAAGAAAAACCAATGTCTAAATCTGATGAAAAAATACCTGATTAAGGCTCAGGTGTATTTATGAAAAACATAAATGATGTAATTAATTTAATCCTAGATAATGGTTTAATTGCTATTGAGCATGAAAATAATAGCGATACAACAAACGCAACTATGCATATATCTATTATCGGTGGCAAAAGGCGAGTTGAATATTACCCAACGACAGGAATGGTTTATTCAAATGCTGTCAAGGGATTATATCCAAAAGTCAAAATGCCAAAAGCCGGGATTAAGGCAGCAATAAGATTGGCAAAAAAAGCAATTTATTAAAGAGGCAAGACCAATGTTCACATATATCTGTGTCTTTGAGCCGACAAAAAAAGCTCAAAAAAATGGAGCCGTACCACTTGCAATTGCACTCGAAGCCAATTCCGAAAAAATGGCTAAAGCTATGGCCATTGTTTACCTTGGGGAAGAGTACGCGGACGATATGAGCAACTTCAACACATCAAAACCGATTATTTGTAAAGATATACAAGGTTTCCCTCGCCCACCAATTGGTAAATTTGATGAAAAATTTGCTACTGAATACGAGTTCAACGGCACCACATGGCAGGCTAGAACGCTCGAACCAAAGAAAAACCCATCTATTACTACACGTGATTTTAATCACACTTACGCCACGTTAGATCTGGAAATTGCACTGGCATTACTAGACGGTGACTTTCATTGCTGGGCGATTATGTCACACAGTATGAAAGAAGCTAAGCAACTGATAACAAATAACAATGAAGCATGGCGGCAGTGGTCTACCGCATTTCGTATCAGAACCGACGCTCTGTCCATTCCACGGGAAACGCTTTTCAGAGTCGTACGTGAAGGTAAACACCACCCTGAATTTCTGACCGATGCCGTCGCTATTAAGGAATTCTTAAACTGTACTTTAAGTGATACCGACATACCCGTTGAATTACCAGAAGAGAAACCCAAGGTTTCCAATTATTCGGTGTCAACATCAGAAGCCTCAATAACAGATGTCACTCCAGATGAAGTTGAAACCCAACAGGCAGCGCTACAGGTTAAGGAGAAAAAAAGCGAAGCCAAGTCTCTCAAGACCAGAAAAACCAAGCAAACCAAAGAGGACAAAGCAGTAGAAGAGACTGCACAAGACAACACTACGGCGGATGATGAAGTCACCTCATTGCCTCCTGTCGCCACCCTGAGCACCAATGATGATAACTTCCAACATCGGGCCAATTTGCTGGAAGAAACTATCAAGGCACAAGGCAATGAACAGCAAACTAATCTCCGTATCTGGAAGGCTGTCCAACGTACCGATCCCCACTTTACAAAACCATTGGAGGGAATGGGGTTCAATGGTACAAGCATAAACAGTAACTATATGTTTATGCGGGCAACAGAACTATTCGGACCATTCGGTTATGGATGGGGCTGTAATGTCACAGAAGAAAAACTGATCAATGGTGCACCCATGTCAGAATCTATCTATGACGACAAAAATAAACAAATTGGGAGCCGATTCTTACGTGATTCTGACGGCACATTAATATGTGAACAAAATCACTCTATCAAAATTCTCTTTTGGTATCTGGTTGAATGTGACATTTGTGCTGAAATTGAAAGTTATGGTGCGACACCATACATGTACAGAACCAAATATGGAATTAAAACAGATGGAGAGGCCATCAAGAAATCACTCACCGATGCTATAAAGAAAGCGTTATCGATGCTTGGATTTTCTGCTGATGTATTTATGGGTATGCATGACAACCCTGAATATCTGGCTGACAATAATATTGAATTTGAAATCAAGGCCGCCAGTGATAAGGCCGAGGATCTAGTCAGATTACGCAAGGAACTAGACGATAAGTTCACCCGTAATACAGAAACTATGCGCACCGCTGTCAGCAAAAATGAAATTCGCGGTATAGCATCTACCCTTATCCGTGAATTAAGCATTCATTTAGGCAATTCCAAGGCCAAAGGAGACAAGGATTATGAAAAGTACTTATCCGGTCGTCTGCGTCGCTTGAATGAAATAGAGAAAGAATGTTTAACTCAATTAAAAGAGGCAAACCAATGACCACAACCGCAATTGCATTAGCAGCAGATTATGAAAAATTACAACAGTTGGTAGAAACCGGCGAGTTCTCGCCAGAAGATATCGCCGATACACTTGAAAGTATCGAATGTACTATCGGTGATAAACTTGACGCTATCATGATCCATGTTCGCAATATAGAAGGCCAAGCCAAGATTCTTGCGGATGAGTCTAAGCGACTCACTGACCGTAAAAAATCATTCGAAAGGCAAGTAAAAAACCTAAAAAAGTATGCGCTGGACTGTTTACTGAAAGCCGGCATGGATTCACTACGAACTACCAGAAACACGTTCACAGCCAGAAAAGGTATTATGAATGTCATCATTGATGATGAGTCAAAATTACCTGATGAGTTAGTTGATGTGCAGACAATTACCGCCCCGGACAAAAAAGCCATCAAAGAAGCTATTGAAAACGGTATCAATATACCGGGAGCTCATATTGAAATCGGCCAGAGAAGCCTGCAAGTACGTTAATATTCATTACATCCCACAAATACTGGGGCAATAAATAATATGGAGTGATTTATGGCTGCACGATTAGAAATCATTATCTCATTTGATGAAAACCTAAATAAATACCAAGTAGAATGGATAACAGGAGAAAGTCAAGATATTACAGATGAAGAAAAGAAAATCATTGCTCAATTAAAAAATAAATTACTGGCCTCAATGGAAAATGAATTAACTGGAAATAACCAATATTACCTCCATTAGATATTTAGCATTACCTTAAATTAACACAAGTGGGTAATGTCAAAAAATAAATCCGACAAGCATGTAGAATTTACGTTTGTATTTCTCGTCATGTGTCTATTAGATAAAAAACATGCAGCAGAATGCGAAATTGAAGGTAAATTAAAAGAGACAGACCAATGTTAAGACATTCACACAGCAAAAATGAAATTGTTAAATTAACGCTACCTGATGGTCGCAATGGGATCATCATTATCGATAGGAGTTGTAATGTACTCTATGATTTCCCATTTGACGTTAAAATAGTTCCAGTATCCAATTCTCAAGCTATCGAGAAAATGAGGGACCGAAAATGATATACGGTCTGTTTCTACTTGTATGTTCTTCGATAAACTGCCAGTACATTCCTTACGGCCATATTTACCAGGATGAAAAAAATTGCATAGCAGATATGGGGATGCAAGGCCCTGGAATTTTTGAGTGTTTACCCATTGAGGCCATAATTCACACTCAAAACTGATTAAGCTTAATCAGAAATCAGGTAACACAATGAATAGCATGATGGTAAATCCATTGACCGGAGAACCATCATGCAACCCTGGCAACCAGGACAACAGTTATTAACCAACTTCGATATCAAATTGGGAAGATTAGCAGCCAGTGTCAAAAATACATCTTGCAATCAAGGTGATATTACCCGTGTTTGTGCTGCCGTTGATCTGATCATTATATCAATGATGAGGCAAAACCATGTGAGGTAAATAAATGGTAAATATTGAATGTGTTCCCATATCCACTTATTGCTATGCAACAGGGGAAACAGTTGATGCAATTAATAAACGCATTCAGCGCGGTGTTTGGCTTGATGGCGTACATGTACTGAAAGTTGAAGGTGTTAAGGAACGCTGGATTGATTTAAATGAGGTAGCTAAGTGGGCCAGGAAAAACAGTATAGCAAATTGCCCAGAGGCATTACAGTAAGGAAACATCGTTCTGGTGAAACTATAAATATCTCTTTTACATATAAGGGGGTTAAATGCCGAGAACCCCTCTCAAATCTGGAAGTGACGCCCAAAAATATTAAATATGCCGAGCGTAAACTCGGCGAAATATACAATAAAATTGAACGGGATATTTTTATTTATGCTGAATTTTTCCCTAATTCATCACGTCTAAAAATATTCGGAAATGTCAATAAAGGTAGAACAATAAAAGATTATTTAGATGAGTATTTAAAAATCTGTGAAACCCGAAATTTATCACCATCCACAATTAATGGATATAAAAAATGTAAAACTGCTCTATCTGAATTACATAAAATTCCCGTTATAGAGTTAACACCAGCAATATTAAAAACTTGGATTCAAAAACGATCAACTGCTCTGAAAACAATCAGGAACAATCTGTCATTTTTACGAAGCGCCATAGATGAAGCAGTTACTGATTGCCTGATTAGTATGAATCCTGTGAATTTAGTCACAGCATCACGGTATCAAACTGAACGAATAGAAAATGATAGCGAATATATTGTTGACCCCCTATCTCCTAACGAGGTTACTGCATTACTGTCAGCAGCAGGCAATAAACAAAAGCAATGGGAAAATTTATTCCTTTTTGCGATACATACAGGACTTAGAAGCTCCGAGTTATGTGCGCTTCGGTGGCAAGATATCGACTTTATTGGCAAAACCGCACATGTCCAGTCGGCAAAAGTTGTGGGAATAATAAAAGGAACGAAGACAAAAGCCGGTACCAGAAAAGTCGAACTGAACACTGACGCTATGTCGGCCCTATTAAATCAGAAGGCATTCACTTTCATGAAAGGCAACGTGATATTTGAAGATCCTAAAACAGGCGAGGCTTGGGCAGGTGCAGATGCAATTCGTAAAAAAGCCTGGGTGCCTACACTGAGAAAGGCTGGAATTCGGTATCGCAACCCATATCAGACAAGGCACACATTTGCAACAAAACACATTAGCCAGGGAGTTAATCTTTTCTGGCTTGCCGCTCAAATGGGACATAAAGGCCCAGAGATGCTTTTCAGACATTATGGATCATATCTGAAAGACTATGACGGCAGCACATACAAACCCAAACAGGTCAGTGGTGGGACATGAAAGGAGCTGCAAAGGATACGCAGCGAAGATATTTCATAAAAATATTATTTATAACAATAAGATGCAAAACAATTAACGCGGGTTCAACTCCCGCCAGCTCCACCAAATAAATCAAGGGGTTACACTAAGGTGTAGCCCTTTTTGTTTGTCCAATGTCCACTTTGCGTCCACTCATTTTATTTTTATGGGCATCAATGGACACTACCTGCACCGCCGCATTCCTTCTGGTTCATCACTGAAACTACTTAAGATGCTTGAACGTAGCCTTACGCTTATTAATGAATTAAAAGTACGTTAACTAATACTTTCACTTTCTTCCTTGTCATAATGTAAAAGGAGAAAACAATTTCAGTTCTGTATATCCTGTAAAGCCGCGCCCTATTTGATTTCTATGATAAAGCACGGCTTTTCTTTGTGAGCTTATTTTTCACGTAAAATACAATTTTCATTTAATATCAATGCATTGGGATTTTTCCGTGATCCTCTTTTGATCCAAAAACTGAAATTTCCTGAAAATCTTTTCAATCATTTCAGTTTGTGATTCCTCTCACTTCGCCAGTGCTGGCACGGTTTGGCAGCTTGCCTTGTAGGATTTTAAAACTGAAAAAATTTTTTGATCCAAAGCGTGCAGGCGGGTGCGGTGTAGTGCCGTTTTCGCCATAAGTTCATTTATTTCGTCATAAGCGCAGC
>NZ_JBEJZY010000043.1:0-39812 GCF_040256935.1 Photorhabdus viridis | reverse complement strand
CGTAGGCGTCACAAGAGGTCGTGACTTTAATCTGATCACAAGGCAAAAAGTGCACCGTAATCCCGCAGGTATCACCGCCATTTTGATAATAGGGCACTGGCACCACCTGACTATGTTGGCGTTTCTGGGCATTGATTTTTTCCACGATTTCCGGTACCGACATTTTCTGATAAATGGCAAATTGGCGGCTTCTCGACAGCAACGCCAGCCGGGGCTCCAGGGTCACGGCGTAATGGCTTTCATCCCGCGAGGTGGACAGCAGTTTAAATTCGCTGATCACCCCGTAGATTGTGCGCAACGGCGCTGGCGGTATCACCGGCATGCCCCGCATCCCCGGATTAATCGCGGGTGATGTCAGGGTAAACGCGGCGTCCCGCATCAGCATCTGCGCCGGTTTGATATCTTTCTCCGGGCTGGTGAATTCAATAACGTAACGAAAAGGCTGGCTTAAGCCTTCCTGCCCGCTAAACGCCACCACATCCAGCGGCGCGGTATTTTTCCAGACTTTCAGTTTGTAACGGCTGTGATCAAAGATGATCGCCGGGGTGGTGTTGTTCATCATTTTCTCCCACTGGCTTCCCGGTCGCTTCGGGTACGATGCTGCCCATAGCTGTATACCGAGGCCCATAAGGTCATGGTTTGTTTTAGTGGTTTCCATCGCGACGCCTACGGCATCCGGCATCCGGCATCTAAAGAGTCCGACACCCTTTGCAATCGCTGGCAGGAGACGGCATTCAGGGTTGAACGGAAATAAAACCCAATAAATATTCAAGAGTCAGTCATAATAAATCCAGAAAACAACAAATCAGATCAGGTATTTCCCAACCGGATGTTAACCGGGGTATAAATAATTAATCGGGCTATTCATACTTTATCAACTAATCGATTAATCAATGGAATGAACTATTACTGAATAATCCGATTCTCCTAATGGGTGCATATAGAAATCAACTCTTTTTTTATCAAATAGCACAATATGTTAAATACCAAATAAATATAAAAGCTGATACAAGAAGATAAATTACATAATATTTAAATAAAACATAAAAAGATGACATTTATTTACATAAAATGAAAAAACTCACTTATTCTTATATAATTAGGATAATCAATTCCCAATAAAAACGTTATGTTCATGTTATTATTAAGTTAATTGCATTATATCCTTCACAGCTAAGGTCATTTTCAAGTCCGCAATCGAATACATAAAACAATAGTAAGGAAGAATAATTCTCATTCATAATATGCGAATGAGAATATATTCAGTGATCCTGGGGAATGCCACCGCTACAGAGATCTATGAACGAATAAATCCCGGTTATTCATTCTATGCTTAATAGTCAGGATAGTTCAGTCAGTGAAAACTGAATAAGAAAAATTTTATTAGTTGGTGTGGTTATTATGTGAATCTATCTACTCTGAAATATTATCCCCTTTGCCCAATACCTTTTTAATTATCGTCATTGTCTCCAGCACATTGCTATCCATTCAACCATACTGCCACACAGCCCTATTCATTCGAACCTGTGTAGTAATAACGCCATCTTCTATTACTCCTGATCAGAAAATGGCTTAACCCTCACCCCCGATGATGTTTCCCAGCATAACGCCATTTACGGAAAACCTATTTTGCACATTATCGACATCTCTATTCTAATTATGGTTCATCAAAAATTTTCCCTACTTCATTTAAATTCTGGAACTCACTTGTTATTCCAGTCGCTTTTGCCTGAATCGAGCATAAAACATCCTGACGACTAAAAATCGAAGCTTGTAAAAGTGCTGTTTGTTGTAATGACGCATAAACACCATGATCACGACTGTAAAGCATGGACCGTTTAACTCCGTTAATAGCAATCGGAGACCGATCCGCTATACGTCGGGCAGTCGCTAAAGCCCCCTCGATCAATGTCTCCGCAGAAGGGAAGAGTTTTACCACAAGTCCTAAATTATGAGCCTGAGCGGCATTCAGTGTATCTCCTGTGAGTGCAAGATAACGTGCCATACCACCAGGGATCAGATGTTGCAGACGCTGAAGGATACCTAAGTCAGCCATCATACCGATATTGGTTTCCTCTATGCGAAATTTTGCATTTTCAGAAGCAAAACAAAAATCACATGCAGAAATTAAGTCAAATCCTGCACCGAGGCATGCTCCTTGTACTGCGGCAATGACCGGGAAGCGAGCACGTTCCAATACATTTATCGCCTCCTGCATTTGTAATAAGCTAAACTGCATCGCTTCCCGCTCATTAGGATTAGTCGTATGGGTTTCTTTGCTGGAGGCGAAAATTTGCAAGTCAAGCCCACCACAGAATGCGCTGCCTTGCGCAGAGATCACCATTGCCCGCACCTCTCCTGAGCGACTGAGTTGCTCTATCGCCTCTGGAAATAGTTTCCAGAACGCCAGCGCCAGGCTGTTTGCCTTTTCGGGACGACTGAGCTGCAAATGAGCGACTCCGTTGTCAACGGTGATGTTAAAATACTCGTTGGATTGATCAATTAGCATAGAAGACTCCTCTTACCAGTTTGAATCTGAGCCTAGAATTCAATCTGAGTATTGTCAAGATGCTTATCTACAATAAGATTCAGTTAACAAATTTGTTTTAAGCGAAACCCTAGACTTATGTATGTGGAATGTTTTCATGTAAGATACGTCCCTATAACTCAATAGACACAAAATGGCTTCGATGTGGTGGTGTTTATTTATAAGAATTTTTAACTAAAATTATTTCGGAGAATATCATCCCCTTATGGAATAGGATTTCTTTGATTAAAATGTTACTCAATCGTTTTGTTTTTTTACATTCAGATGAAAATTACCCACCTACTAAAGAGAAAATTTGAAATAATTGGTTTTCATGACAAAAATTTATTCTCTTTCTAAAAAACTTTGTGTAATACTTATATGGCTACTTGGAGATTAACTTAAATCTAGAGGGTATTATAATGAATCGTACTAAAATTGTACTGGGTGCAGTAGTTCTGGCTTCTACTCTGTTGGCTGGTTGTTCAAGCACTGCTAAAGTTGACCAACTGTCTTCTGACATTCAAACTCTGAATGCAAAAGTTGATCAACTGAGCAATGACGTGAATGCAGTTCGTACTGACATTCAAGCCGCTAAAGACGATGCAGCTCGTGCAAATCAGCGTCTGGATAACCAAGTTCGTTCCTACAAAAAATAATTTTTTGTAATAAAGTACAAAAACAGCGCACAGGTTATCTGTGCGCTGTTTTTTTATCATGAAGCTCTGTCAGAAAAATATTCGCTGACCTCCCTGCCTGCAATAAAATATTAATTTTCCTGATAGATTGGCCCAGGCTGATATAATGGAGGTAATTTGAACGATTCAGATACACCTTCATTGACTTCTTGTTCTGCATCTTTAGCACCGTCTTCCATCGGCACTCTATTTTCTTCCCGCAAATCCTGTTGTATTTCAAGCTGTGTATTTTCACTTACCAGCACCGGTATACCAGAACGGCGTACAATAGCTTGTTCAACAATATTTTTATCTGTCTTGCTATCATCAATGAATTTGTTCAAGCCTGCTGATCGAACAATCTGTAATGTCTGTGGATCATCTCCCTCTTTTTTAGACAACGGCTGATGGACTTCAATATAACGTTTACCATCCGGCTCGACAGAATATTTAACAGCTTCATTGATAATCTGTACTCTGGTTCCACGGGAAACCGTATTAAACACCGCTTCAATATCATCAGGACGCAGACGGATACAACCCGAACTCACCCGCATACCAATGCCAAAATCAGCATTTGTGCCATGAATCAAGTATTCTCCGCGCCCAGCGGCTAAACGCAATGCAAATGCCCCCATTGGGTTTTCCGGGCCAGCAGGAACAACCGCAGGTAAGATAATCCCCCGTTCAGCATAATGCTTACGGATATTCTTAGTCGGCGTCCAGGTTGGATCTTTAATTAGCTGGCTTACCGATGTTGTCATCACGGGTGTGTTACGACCAAGCTGTCCAATGCCAATTGGGTAAACGATGACTTTGTTTTTTCCTTTAGGGAAATAGTAAAGTCTTAGTTCAGCAAGGTTAATCACAATCCCCTGCCTTGGTGTATCAGGCAACAACATTTGTGATGGAATAATCAGTTCAGAACCCGGAGCAGGCAAATAAGGATCGGTACCGGGATTAGCTTCCAGCATTGCCAGTAATCCAATTTTATATTCGGCGGCAATGGCCTCCAGAGGACGTCCGTCATCTGGCACAACAAATGTTGTATTTTCGCCAATTAAACGACTATTGGCAGGCGGCAAGGTATATTCTGTAGCGCTGACGGTATTAGTCAGCGCACTTAATAATAACATGCCGATAAACGTTAAAACTCGTTTCATGCTCGCTTCCTGGAATGACTTCTGAATGTTATCGGATAAATTAAGCGCGAAAGGTTGAAGCCTTATTCACCTGTCGCGGCCGTGTATATTACCAGCCACAAAAGAAACACGTAAGGCTGCCGCTTAAACCATTTTACTTGCCGTATTGCGGATGGCATATATCATCGCATGCAGCCCCTGTGTCCGTGATGGTGTTAAATGTTGCTCCAGAGAAAGTTTTGCAAAATATTCAGCCACATCCAAATCCAGAATCTCCTGAGGCGTCTTGTCCTGAAAAAGAATAAAAACCATCGCAACCAGCCCTTTCACGATAGCGGCATCACTGTCTCCAACAAATTCCACTTTGCTTTGGTCATTCTTCCTCAGCAAAATCCATACCTGACTCTGACAACCGGCAATTAAATGCCCAGGTTGACGTTGTTCGTCAGTCAGTGGGGACAACCTCGCCCCCAGTTCAATCATATAGAGATATTTTTCTTCCCAATTTTGGCAGCGGGAAAAATTACGTAACAATCTATTTTGGTCGGGCAAACTTGCCATGACTTTTTCCTTTATCACTCTTTCGATCTATGACCGTCTCAACCAAGCAGTTTTTCTATCCTCTGCAATGCAGCAACAAGAGCATCAATCTCTTCTTGCGTAGTATAAATCGCCAGTGATGCCCTGCACATACTGGGAACATGATAATGTTCCATCAGCGGAAGTGCGCAATGATGCCCAGTACGAATCGCGATTCCATATTGATCAAGGAAACTTCCCACATCATAAGCATGATGGCGGCCAAGGTTGAAAGCGATAACCCCCTGACGTCGCTCAGGCCCATATAATTTCAGTGAGCTGACCTCTTTCAGCCGGGTCATTGCATAATCCATCAGCGCCTGTTCATGTTGCTGAATTTTATCCAGCCCCAGTGAAGTGACATAATCAACTGCGGCGCCAAGCCCAATAATTCCCGCTATATTCGGCGTCCCCGCTTCAAACCGCCATGGTGGTTCCGCATAGGTTATCCCTTTTTGCAGGCTGACGTGTTTGATCATTGCTCCGCCGCCTTCCCAAGGCGGCATGGCGTCCAGAAGGGATTTACGCCCATAAAGCACGCCAATTCCTGTTGGTCCGTATAATTTATGGCTGGAAAAAACATAGAAATCGCAACCCAGATCCTGCACATCAACTTTCTTATGCATAATGGCCTGCGCGCCATCAACCAGAATATGTAACTGACCTCCCTGCTCATCAGCCACTCTTCTTGCCTGTTGTATAATTTCACGTACAGGGTTCACTGTGCCGAGCACATTAGACAGGTGAGTAAAAGAAAGTAATTTAGTACGTGAATCAATCAAGGATGGTAAAACCGATTGATCCAACTCGCCGGTTTCATTCAGTGGCCATACTCTAATTTCAAATCCAATTTGTTCCGCCAGCATATACCACGGAACAATATTGGCGTGATGTTCCATTTCAGTGATCACAATATTATCGCCACTATTGATAAATTTGCGGCCATAACTGTTAGCTACCAGATTAATCCCTTCCGTCGTACCTTTGACGAAAACAATCTCTTCATCACTTTGAGCATGGATGAATTGCGCCATCTGGCGGCGCACATTTTCAACCATACGAGTAGCCGCAGAACTGAGAGTATGAATTCCCCGGTGAACCGCCGCATACTGATGTAAACAGAATTCACTTTCTCGTTCGATAACCGAAACCGGTTTTTGAGCACTGGCGGCGCTATCAAGATAAACCAGCGGATGCCCATTGACCTGCTGAGTGAGTACCGGGAAATCCTGTCGCACCTTTTTTACAGAGAAGGTCATTTTTTCACTCCCGCTAAACGCTGTTTAATCTGTTTCATAACAACGGTTTTCAGGGCTTCATCTTCAATAGACTCAGTAAGTTCGGCAGCAAAAGCAAATATGATCATATGTTGCGCATCACACCGGCTGATACCGCGTGATTGCAGATAGAACAGTTGTTCTTCATCTATCCGGCCAACGGTCGCACCATGACTGCACTTCACATCATCCGCGTAAATTTCCAGTTGTGGTTTGGTATCCACTTCCGCCCGTTTACCTAATAACAAATTGTTATTGGTCATTTTCCCATCGGTTTTCAGTGCATGAGGCGCCACTTTGATCATGCCGTTAAATACCGCTTTACTCTGATCCATCACAATTGTTTTATGTAACTGGCGGCTTTCACAATGGCCCTTATTATGTTCCAGATAGGTACGGGTATCAGCGACCTCTTTTCCTTGCGGCAACAACAAGCTGTTCAACGACAGATCCGCCCCTTCACCGTTAAGCTGAACGCTAGTGTTGTGTCGACCAAGCCCGGCACCTAACAGAAAACTGGTGCCCTTCACCCGGGCATCACGGCCAACCACAATATCGTTATGTGCAAAGTGGTAACTTGCACTATTCTCAACGCCCAGTTTTATATGGGTTAAGCTGGCGTTATCCCCCACTTCTGCTGTCAACCGGCTGCCTGTCATATGGGGTTGCTGCTCATCAGTACTAACGAAATGTTCAATCACTCTGGCACCGGCATTCGCACCCACAGTAATGTGATAGCGGTAATGGCTGGTATTTAGTGCTTCACCACAATAACCACTGGTTATGTTCAACAAATAAAGGGGTTTTTCCGCAACTTGCCCGGCATTTAATGTTATGACCAAAGGCTGTTGAGCAAGGCTTTCTGTCAAATGTAGAAAAATCTCACTCTGGATCGGCGCCGGAAGCCTACTTTTGTTATCCAATAAACTCAACTGATACGGTCCAAATTCACAAGAACTTAGCAAAGGAGAAAAACAACCATCCACCATAACGATACGCCAGCAATCCATCGGAATCGCCAGTTGTTCACATTGTGCTACTGTCAATTCCCAAGTTTTTCCACTGTATTGCTGACTTAACAGTTGTTCCAGCGAAGTATAGCGCCAATCTTCATGTCTGAATTGAGGAAACCGGGTTTTAGTCACTTGCTGCCAATGCAGACTGGCATGAGATGAATCATCACCATGACGGCAATGATACAAATCAGCGAAACGCGCTAAAGCTTGCTGATTACGCTCCGCAATCTGACGCGTCTTCTCGGTTTTTTCACTGTTGGTCAATAAGCCAGCCATAGCCTTGCTCCTCCAACTTTTTCGCCAGACTGAAATCACCGGATCTAATAATCCGCCCCTGATAAAGCACATGAACAAAATCAGGTTTCACGTAATCCAAAATACGTTGGTAGTGGGTCACAATAATGAATGAGCGGTTTGGATCACGCAGGGAATTCACACCATTAGCAACAATTTTCAGGGCGTCAATATCCAGCCCTGAATCTGTTTCATCCAAAATACAGAGTGTCGGCTCCAGCGCGGCCATTTGTAGAATATCATTACGTTTTTTCTCACCACCGGAAAAACCAACATTGACTGAACGTGTCAGTAAGTCTTGCGGCATATTCAGCAGTTCTATTTTTTCTTCGATAAAATCGGCGAAATCAAAGCGATCCAGCGGCTCCTGATGACGATATTCACGGATAGCGTTCACTGCCGTTTGCAGGAAAAATTGATTACTGACGCCCGGAATTTCCACCGGATATTGAAAAGCCAGGAAAATCCCCTCACCAGCCCGCTTTTCCGGTTCAAATTCAAGTAAATTTTTTCCTTTAAAGATGACTTCACCATTATCAATTTCATACTCTTCACGGCCAGCTAATGTTGCCGATAATGTACTTTTACCGGAACCATTCGGCCCCATAATGGCATGAACTTCACCCGGTTTAACTTCAAGATTTAATCCTTTCAGGATTTCATTACCTTCAACACTGACTCGTAAGTTTTTAACACTTAACATATTACATGCCTTCGAACGGCTTAACGTTCTGTCATAAAAATGGGAAACAGGGAGAACTCACCCGACGCTATGTTCAAGGCTAATTGCCAGTAATTTCTGCGCTTCAACGGCAAACTCAAGGGGAAGTTCAGAGAACACATCCTTACAGAAACCATTAACGATCATTGAAATCGCATCATCTTCACTAATGCCGCGTTGCAGGCAATAGAACAATTGATCTTCACCAATGCGGGAAGTTGTCGCCTCATGCTCCAATTGCGCAGTGTTGTTCTGTACTTCTACATAAGGAAATGTATGCGCGCCACATTCGGTACCAATCAGCATGGAGTCACATTGGGTATAATTACGGGCATTTTCCGCTCCCGGCAATATTTTTACCAACCCGCGATAACTGTTCTGGCTACGGCCGGCAGAAATACCTTTTGAAATAATGGTTGATTTGGTGTTACGGCCAATATGGATCATTTTGGTGCCGGTATCTGCCTGTTGAGTGCCATTAGTGAGGGCAACAGAGAAGAATTCGCCAATCGAGTTATCCCCTTTCAGGATCACGCTCGGATATTTCCAGGTAATTGCTGAACCCGTTTCTGATTGCGTCCAGGACATTTTGGCATGCTCACCTTCACACAATGCTCTTTTAGTCACAAAGTTAAGAATTCCCCCCTCACTGTCACCGCCTGAAAACCAGTTCTGTACCGTGGAGTATTTTACTTCAGCATCTTTATGGATAATCACTTCCACAACAGCAGCGTGCAGTTGATAACTGTCACGTACAGGTGCAGAGCATCCCTCTATATAGCTGACATAACTGCCCTCATCAGCAATCAAAATGGTGCGCTCAAATTGACCGGTTTTTGCCGCGTTGATACGAAAATAGGTGGAAAGCTCCATCGGGCACCTGACCCCTTTTGGCACATAAACAAAAGTACCATCAGAAGCCACTGCGGCATTCAACGCGGCAAAGAAGTTATCATGACTTGCAACCACACTGCCGAGATATTGACGGACTAACTCAGGGTATTCCTGTATTGCCTCGCTGAATGAGCAAAAAATAATGCCTTCTTTCGCTAATTTATCCCGATAGGTTGTTGAGACAGAAACTGAATCAAAAATAGCATCTACTGCAACAGCTTCACCTTCCCGCACAGGAACACCCAACTTATCAAATGCTTCCTCAATCTCTGCCGTCAAATAATTATTCGTTTGCTCTGCACCCGTTGTCTGCAAAGCACCGGATTGCGAACTGCAACTATCATTACAGGCACCGCATGAAGGCGCTGAATAATAGCTATAGTCCTGGTAATCAAGATTAGGGTAATTCGCCTTCAACCAGTGCGGCTCTTCCATTCCCAGCCAATGACGATAAGCCTCCAGCCGAAACGCCAGCATCCATTCAGGCTCATTGCGTTTTGCGGAAATTGCCCGCACAACATCCTCACTCAATCCCTTAGCCAACTCATCCGTCGCTACCTGAGTGAAAAAACCCTCTTTATAACGATGATCGCTGAGCCAGGTCTGCACGTCATCGCCGATTTCTACATTGCTCTGAGACATATATTGGTACACTTATATACCAAAGCTTTCACCACACCCACAGGCATGTTGAGCTTTTGGATTATTGAATTTAAATATCTGATTTAAACCTTCACGAACAAAATCAACTTCAGTTCCATCGATAAATGGCATGGCTTTTAGAGGAACATACAGACATGCACCTTCATTTTCATACAGTAAATCATCAGGCGCCGGATCGTTAACCATCTCAAACACGTAGCCAAAGCCCGCACATCCTGTCTGCTTAACCCCCAGATATAACCCTTTACTTTGTGGATTCTGCTGCATCAATTTCAGGATCTGTGCTGCGGCTTTCTCTGTGATGGTGATTCCTTGCCATGCAATTTCATTCAGAGAGAAGGTTTCAACACTATTTGTCATAGTTGACCTCATATTTTTCTTTAGCAATTTTTTGCCGCTGTTATCGGAGCATGCTCCTGACCACATAATGGTAATGATAACCCCTATCACTTCAACCATTTGTTTTAAGAGGATATACCTTAAATAGGTTAAATTTCACCCAAATACAATGAGTTATGTTCATCGCATATGAAAATATATTTTTAATTCTTTGTTTTATATGAATATTATGAAGGGCTCGACTAATAAGTGCAATTTTTCAAAAGGTCTTTATCTGTAACGACGCAAAGCGCTATACCCCGGAAATGGAAAAACTCATACGCTGGTACTGGGGCCACACCGACCAGCGCACCTGGGACACTATTGCAAATAGCGGCTCAGAGTAAATCTTTCCGCTAAAGCTCTACCTTAGATCCCAAAAATGTAGTTCACCAAGCCACGGCACTGCTATCAGGCATACTCAACATCCAAAAGTACTACCGAGTCTTTTGGAATATTTGCCACAGCAACCGTCCAAGATATTCCAATATTGGTTTTTACTGGGAATATTTTTAGATTTTCACTCACTACCGGACTTGGCCTTATATTGTCCAACTGACCTCCTTCGGTAATAATATAAGCAGTGGCATACTTAGGCTTTCGTGGATCTTGAATTATGGCATTGTGACTGGAAAAACTATATCTATTATATTCAGGGTTGGTGGGTTTTGGACTGTGTTTATCATCTATCTCTTTTTTAATATTGTTACTATACATCTTTTTAGGATTTTTTCCGCCAAACCATTTATCAATACTGTATTGATCTTGAATATTATCAACATCCCGATTTGTATCCAAGTAATATTGCCTATATTTTTTTGACTGATATTTTTCGTTGAGGAAGTCTTTATCAATAAAATAAGTTGATACTAATAATTTCTTTCTTCGAGGCGATGAATGGGGTTCACTAGACCCGAGCAATTCAACATACCCATATTTAGCATTTCCAAATTGTATGTCAATTTTAGATATATAATATGGCGTTTCAAACATTAAGTTGAATAAATAAAATGCTTGCGCGGAATAGGTGTATCTATTTTCATCATTAAAAATACCTAGTGTGCCGCCATCAGCTCTGTAGTAAAACGCTTTATCCACATCTCTATATACCATAAATATTAAAGATTGTATAATAAATGCAGCATTCTTTGCTGATTGCATTTTATTCTGTGTTCCATGATTTGTATATGGAGTCATTCCCCACTCTGTTATATAACTTTTAACATGATTCAATCCCAATACATCAAGCAGGCTTCTGTTGAGCTGGGCTGATGCCGCAACCTGAATAGGATCGGCTTGGTCGTGAAGGTAAAGATGCCAGGAATAAAAATCTAGCGGGAATGAGTTGGCTTTACATGCTTTTAAAAAACCTTGTCCATAGGGACTGTCTGTATCCTGCCCGGCTGCTATAGATGGACCTCCGACCAACACATTCGGTGCTACCTTTTTGATTTCGCGTGCGACAATACCATAAAATTCGTAATAAACGTTTGGGTCTGAATTGGCAAAGAACATTCCCAAATCAGGCTCATTCCATATTTGATAATACATTACCGGGCCTTTCATTCCAATATTCATGTAGTTAACTGAATACCGCTTTACTAATTCCGCCGCCAGCATGGCATAAATTTGAAAATTTTCTGGTGGGTTTGCACTTCCCAATAATGACCTACCTATTCGACACATCACTTCTCTCTTGAGATAAGGATTGGAGTTCCTTTCATTGTTGATGATTTTTCTAAAATAAGCATCTGTCGGTTCGTAATTTGCCTGTGAAACAGCCTCTTCAAAACTATTATTCTTCATTCCATTTCTGGCATTTGGAAAGATAGACCTCTTATTTGCCAAATCGGCGTAAACTTTTCGGCCATGCTCTTTTTTATCTTCTGGTACCATTAATAAAAGTTGATATTTCCAATTTTCTAAATTATCATGAGTGCCATTATCGATATCCCCTGGGCCATACAGATCATGCGCTCGGATAGAAGGAATCCCCATTTCGTTAAATTGGTCTTCAAGATCAGGATATCCGGGGGCTATAGATATAGGAGAGCCATTTACTCCGTGCACAGGTTTCATTAATTTATACAATGTAAATACCTCGATATAGTGATTGTTATATTTCCATTGGTCACGGACAGAGCGTACACGTAGTATGTTAGGGTTCCAATGCCCTGCACAAGACCAACATAGCAAATAAAATAGCTATTCAGATGAGCTATTAGAGCTTAAAAACACATCCGTATTACCCTCCCGCAATTGTCAACAGCAATAGATTGCTGATTAAGATCGACAGTAGACATTTTGCTTCTCCTTAAATTTTAAGGTCTAGTCATATTAGCTTGATTCCAATTCATTAAAAAATACTTCACCACCAACAGTATTATCCGCCCTGATATCAGCTTTGGTCCGAGCGGTTCTCGACTGCAACAATCTTAATTTGAGTGCTTCCAATACTTTCATACTCATTCATTGAGATAACCACGGCAACTGGCTTTCCGTTTTTATTGATCTGGATTGGAGCGCATTGCGTTTTTAGTAACATGTTACCAAATTAAGTTTTTGCTTCATTACCAAAAAGTGTATCCATTGATTAGTACCTTGTTAAATACCGTTCGATTCGTTCAGTAGGTTGGCGGCGACTTTTCCACCTTTGTTACAGGGCGAGATCTCATATTTTTAGCATGGATATTATGGGTAAAAACCAGAGCGGGAACTGATTTTTTATGAAACTTTTCATCAACTAAAATGATCTGGTCATCATCTTTTATAAAAAAGTGATTTTCGGTGATAACTATTTTTAACTATATCAATGATATACCTGATCCATGCTCTGACACTAATAAAAAACATGCATTAATGAATGTTATTTTTCTGGTCTTTGCGGCTGTTCTCAGTGGCGCTTCTGGCTGGAAATCCATTCAAGAGTTTGGGGAGCTGCAATTTAAGTGGCTTCAACAGCACGCTAGCTCAGGCACTTCATATCGTCAATGGGTGTCTGGTTTTATTAGACCATATGGACGTCCCCGGTTGTGCAAGCATGAATTGATGCGGTTTGCGACCATATATCGGGCGTCATAATGAACTCACTTGTTGAAAATGCAACTACAGTTTTAGAATTTTAGATCACGTATCTCATTGGATTTAAAACCCGTAAATTATAAAAATCATATATAAAATCTATCAAAGCAGGTTAGTTAAATGTAAAAAAACGCAATTAAGCGGCTAGATATAAATAAAATGACGGGATAGCAATTAAGAGTTGGTGATCGGGCGCTTGAGAGCCATGTTCAACAACAAGAGATAGCGGGGATTGCTCCCCGCCGTTGCTCTTACCTGGTTTCGTAATCCATGAAAACAGTAACCTCCGTTTGGCCGCTTCGGATGCGAACCTCACAGAGATCCTCCCTCATGACCAGCACAACCGCTAAAGCGGCAATACAAATAACGATGGCGATAAATATCGCTTTTTGCTGTTTCATGGTTAGCGTCTCCTTGCCTTTCGGCGCGTAAGAGGCTAATCTTATGTTGCTAAGCATAAGGATAGGCCTCGGGTTGATTGAAAGATCACTCGGGGCTTTCTTCTATCTGCTCCAGCACGCCAGAGACAGATAGTCTCAAGCGCCCGCCCAGAATATACCAAAGTTAAATACCTATATCTATAGGAAATGACACAAATTAAAACCACTGAAATTTTAGCACTAATTAATATATCCCAGATTTTATAGATTTGAATAAAAGGGAATTTTTATCTATTTCGATATTAATCCTTTTAATATAATTCACCATATCCATTCCACTCGACATTTAAATTAATCATATATATCAGTAAATTACATAATCAATGATATTATGAAAATATAAATAAAATCTATAATCAGGGAGATTCTCACAACTAAATTTAATACATAGAAAAATAACTTTTTCACTTAATGAGTAGGTTATTAATCCATAGAAAAATAACCTACTTTTATTTTATCCAGGCAACACTGAAGTAGTTAACCGGGAAGTACAACACAGGTGTTGACGTTCATCAAAAATATCGATTCTCCATACCTGGTGATTGCGGCCAATATGTAGGGGCTTACACACTCCTTTAACTTCACCACTGCGAACAGACCGAATATGATTGGCATTGATTTCCAACCCAACAACTTTTTTCTCACCTTCGGAACAGAGATACCCAGCCAAAGAACCGAGTGATTCTGCCAATACAACAGATGCCCCGCCATGTAATAAACCAAATGGCTGACGGGTACGATGGTCAACTGGCATTGTGCCTTCAATAAAATCATCACCGATATGCGTGATTTTTATGCCCAGATGGCCCATCATACATTGACTATTTACTTGATTCAGGCTATCCAGTCCAATATCACGTTTCCAAATCATGGGATTATCTCCAATAAAGCTTGCAACGGATGCTTAAGTACTTGCCCTTCTACCCGCTTAACCTGACTGCGGCAGGAATAACCGGAACTCAAGCAACGCTCCAAAGGTAATTTCTGCAAGGCAGGTTGCCAGGATAATTTATAGATACCAATAGAGTGTTTTATGTTTTTGTTTTCATGACCATATGTTCCAGCCATGCCACAGCAGCCTACACTGATATTATCCAGCTGACTACCCAACCGCTGGAAAATTTTTTCCCACTGTTTACTACTGCCTGGTAGCATAGTCACTTCCGTACAATGTCCAAACAGATACCATTTATCACCAGACACAGCCTGATTACTCTTTTTCTCCGGTAAGGTGTTGATCAGCCATTCGTGAACAAGCTGAACCTCAAACTTACCACGCTGCTCTCCGAGAATTTCTTTGTATTCATCCCGATAGCACAGTACCAATGCAGGATCGACACCGACCATAGGGATACCCAGCTCAAATACCCGATTGAGAAAATCTGACGTTTTTTTGGCCGTTTTAGCAAAGCGGGATAAAAAACCTTTGATATGTTGGGCCTTACCGTTAGGGGAAAATGGCAGCAATACCGGCTTATATCCCAATTTTTCCACCAGACAGGCAAAATCAGCTACTACTTTCGCATCGTAATAACTGGTGAACGGATCCTGAACAATCAACACATGCCCGTTACGATGAGACTGAGCCATTTTTTCAAGCTGCTCCAGTGTGGTCGAAAGCGCATAATGACCGGCAAGCTGTTGGTGCAGCGTCGGACTGGATAACAAGGGGAGATCCGCCATCCCGACAGTCCGGCGGCTCAATTCCTGCACCCACGGCTGTTTCAAGAAGAAATTAAATACCCTCGGCGCCTTAGCCATTAATGGCGTACTACTTTCCGCACCTGCCACAATATAATCACGCACAGGACGGAGATAGCGACCGTGATATAACTCAAGAAAACGTGCACGGAATGATGGCACATCAATTTTTATCGGACACTGTGTTGAGCAGGCTTTACATGCCAAACAACCGGACATCGCCTCTTTTACTTCATGGGAAAAGTCATACTCTCCACGCCATGCTTGCCAACTATTACGCGTCTTCTCAATCAGGCCACGTAGGCTTGGCCGTTTTTGTTCCAATCCCTGCTTCAACAATTCCGGATCCATGCCCTGTTCAGTCAAAAGCCGAAGCCATTCACGCACTAATGTCGCCCGCCCTTTCGGTGAATGGATACGCTGCCGGCTAATTTTCATTGATGGGCACATCGGGCTTTTCACATCGAAATTAAAACACAACCCATTACCATTACATTCCATCGCACCACGGAATGTATTTCTTACATTGACCGGAATTGTCCGGTCATAAGTCCCCCGCTTGACGGCATCAACTTTCATCATTGGCGCATCAACACCAATCGGTGGGCAGATTTTACCCGGATTCAAGCGGTTATCCGGGTCAAAAGACGCCTTAATCCGGCGCAACTCCTCATACAAAATGCTACCGAAAAATTCCGGACTATATTCAGCACGAAAACCTTTACCATGTTCTCCCCACAACAAACCACCATAACGAGCGGTAAGACTGACAATTTCATCAGAAATTTGTTTCATCAGTATCTCTTGCTGCGGATCACACATATCCAGTGCTGGCCGAACGTGCAACACACCGGCATCTACATGGCCAAACATACCATAATTCAACTGATAGCTATCCAGTAATTGGCGGAATTCAGCAATATAATCAGCAAGATGCTGTGGAGGCACACACGTATCTTCCACAAAGGGGATCGGTTTCGCCACACCTTTACTGTTACCCAGTAATCCAACCGATTTCTTGCGCATTGCATAAATACGCTCAATATCAGCCAGCTCCCGACAAATCTGGTAGCCAATAACTCCCTGACGGCCTTCAATCAGTTCGTCAAGGCGCTGACAAAGCATGTCTACCTGCTGGTCTATCAATTGTTGATCATCACCACTGAATTCAACAATATTCAATCCCTGCATATCCTTGCCGGGAATATCGGTGATCAATTCTTTCACTGAATGCCAGACAATATCCTCACGCGCTAAATTCAGAACTTTTGAATCCACGGTTTCAACAGATAAAGCTTTTGCATTCACCATAAAAGGCGCGTTACGCAATGCTGAATCAAATGAATCATATTTTACGTTCACCAACCGCCGGACTTTCGGCAATGGTGTAATATTCAGAACCGCTTCGGTAATAAAAGCCAGCGTTCCTTCTGAACCGGTCAATATACGACCCAAGTCAAACTTCTGCATATCATCACTGAAAACATGACGCAAATCATAACCTGTCAGAAAGCGATTGAGTTTGGGGAATTTTTCAACGATAAGTTCACGCCGCTCACGGCAGCAGTTAAGTACGGTGTTATAGACACGGCCTGTAACAGAATCTTCCCGAGCAATTGATTCCGCCTGTGCTATGTCCATTGAGCGGGTATCAAGTAATTCGCCACCTAATAAAACTGCCCGTAAACCAAGAACATGATCGGATGTTTTACCATATACCAGAGAACCCTGACCGGAAGCATCGGTATTAATCATTCCGCCCAATGTTGCACGGTTACTGGTTGAAAGCTCAGGTGAAAAGAAATAACCATATGGGCGCAAATATTGATTCAATTGATCTTTAATTACGCCCGCTTCAACTCTGACCCATCCCTGCTCCGGATTAATCTCAAGGATACGATTCATATAACGGGACATATCCACCACGATACCCTCATTAAGAGCCTGACCATTTGTGCCAGTACCGCCTCCGCGCGGGGTGAATGTCAAATTCTGATATTTTTTTTCACCTGCGACACGGGCCAGTAAAACCACATCGGCGCCTGATCGAGGAAAAACGACAGCCTGCGGTAAGAGTTGGTAAATACTGTTATCTGTCGCCATCGTCAGGCGATCTGCATAGCTGCTTGCGGTATCTCCGGTAAATCCTTGTTCTTTGAGTGTATCTAAAAATTCCTGTGCCACCTCACTAACGTGAGGTGCTTGTAATATGCGTGGGATCATTATCGTTTTGACCCTTTTAAAATGAGTGTCCACATTGCTTCATTTATACTATCTTTGAATTGATGCCCGAGTCAGTCGTAACCATTAACCACCGTTAACTGACTTGTCTGAGAAGGCAAACGGTTACCTTATCATAATATTCACCTATTTTGAGTAACCTGTAGATAACATCCTATTTATTCATTATCTTTAACGCCACTAAATTCCTTAGAGAAATTAACTTATGGACAAATCTCAACCGTATTATGATCTACCAAAACTATTGTTTACTTTAATTTTTCTTTCACTCTTAATTGTTACCAGTTTCTGGGTGATGAAACCGTTTATCCTTGGTTTTGTCTGGGCAGGAATGGTGGTTATCGCCACCTGGCCTTTACTGGAAAAAATACAAAACAGTTTATGGGGTAAACGGTGGATTGCAGTTTCTATCATGACGTTATTATTAATTCTGTTGTTTGTGATCCCCATCGCATTACTGGTCAGTAGCTTATTGGAAAACAGCGGGCCATTAATTCAGTGGGCTAAATCCCCGGCTAATTTTCAAATGCCGGCAATGACCTGGCTGGACAGCATTCCGCTGGTTGGCAATAAACTTTACAGCGGCTGGAATTCACTGATTACTGATGGTGGAAATGTACTGATTGCTAAAGTCCAGCCCTATGTCGGAGAGGCGGCAACCTGGTTCTTTACTCAGGCAGCCAATGCCGGGCGTTTCGTTTTCCATCTTGGCTTGATGGTGCTATTCAGCGTGCTCCTATATCTGAAAGGCGAACAGGTGACAATGAGTATTCGCCATTTTGCCGTTCGCCTGGCAGATAAACGCGGAGATGCCGCCATCCTGCTGGCGGCACAATCCATCCGCGCTGTCGCGCTCGGCGTCGTCGTTACTGCGCTGGTTCAAGCCATTATCGGTGGTCTTGGCCTAGCTGTTTCAGGGATCCCTTATGCTACGTTGTTGACAGTACTTATGTTTGTCTGTTGCGTTGCCCAGCTTGGTCCATTGTTGATTTTAGTGCCGGCTGTCGCCTGGCTTTACTGGACAGGTGATACAACCTGGGGCACCGTACTATTGGTTTGGAGCTGCATAGTGACAACAATGGATGGATTTCTTCGTCCATTTTTAATCCGTTTAGGCGCTGATTTACCGATGGCTCTGATATTAACCGGCGTTATTGGCGGAATACTCTCATTTGGCATGATTGGCTTATTTATCGGACCGGTTGTATTAGCCGTTGCTTATCGTTTATTAATTGCCTGGATGAACGAAGTCCCAGCACCTGAAAATGATTTAGCAGAAACTGAAAAATATCTGGAAAAAGAATTTTCAGAATAATTTGTATGATAATTAATTCTGTCTCACATAGCGAAAGAAGGTTAACTCTTTCGCTAAACCATAATCTTAAAAACTAATCATTCATTTGAAATACTCATTTGTTTTTATTTGTTAGATATAATTATTGTAACGATAATGTTAAAAAAAGGTTAAATTTGGTTTTTTATAGCCATAAATAATCCGAAAATTAGGACAATTCTTAATGAATAAACTATTTAACTAAATTAATATAAGCGGGCTGTAAACGAGACGTTTATTTCTCCTTTTGATGGTTCTATTTATTAGAAACGCGTATATTGCTGTGTGTAGTCCTTGCCTATCACGCCCATGGTAGGCTTTTTTTTTACTATTTTTATCTCCTTATTCTGTGGCGTTGTAATCCGTTACTTTATCCATTAAAAAACCCGCCATTTATTCTGACGGGCCTTTAGTTTCAATTGCGTATTATTCTCAGTTAACTCTCTTTCGCTAATCCCAACCAAGTTTTCACCACGGTATCTGGGTTCAATGACAAGCTATCAATTCCCTCTTCCATCAACCAATGAGCAAAATCCTGATGGTCTGAAGGCCCCTGCCCGCAAATTCCCACATATTTGTTTTGCCGCTTAGCCGCCTGGATAGCTAATGAGAGCATAGCTTTGACCGCATCATTGCGCTCATCAAATAACTCAGATACCACGCCGGAATCTCGGTCCAAGCCAAGAGTAAGTTGAGTCATATCATTAGAACCAATAGAAAAGCCATCAAAGTGTTCAAGGAACTGTTCCGCCAGAATTGCATTAGACGGAATCTCACACATCATAATGACTTTCAATCCGTTCTCACCACGCTTCAACCCTTGTGACGCTAATTCAGCAATAACCGCTTCAGCCTGAGCGACAGTACGCACGAACGGGATCATAATTTCGACGTTGGTCAGCCCCATATCATTACGTACACGCTTAACCGCTTCACACTCCAACGCAAAACAGCCGCGGAAACTGTCAGAGACATAACGCCCCGCACCACGGAAGCCCAACATCGGGTTCTCTTCATCAGGTTCGTAAATGTCACCACCAACCAGATTGGCATATTCATTGGATTTAAAATCAGACAGACGAACAATAACCCGCTTCGGCCAGAACGCAGCCGCCAGTGTTGCGATCCCTTCAGTCAGGCGTCCAACATAGAACTCAACCGGATTATCATAACCCGACATCAGAGATTTTATCTCTTGCTGCAATTCCGGCGTTTGCTGATCAAACTCCAGTAATGCACGAGGATGTACGCCAATCATTCGGTTAATAATAAACTCCAAACGGGCAAGACCAACACCTTCATTTGGCAAGCAGGCAAAATCAAATGCGCGGTCAGGATTACCCACATTCAGCATAATTTTCACATCAAGCTCTGGTAATTGATCGACCTGAGAACTTTGTACAATGAAATCCAGTTGATTTTGATAAACAAAACCCGTATCGCCTTCCGCACAAGAAACCGTCACCGGTTGATTTTCTTTCAGGCGTTCCGTTGCATCACCACATCCAACAACTGCGGGAATGCCCAATTCACGGGCAATAATCGCTGCATGACAAGTCCGACCGCCACGATTAGTCACAATCGCAGCCGCCTTTTTCATAATCGGCTCCCAATCCGGATCAGTCATATCAGTGACCAGAACATCACCCGGCCGGATACGATCCATTTCATTTAAGTTATGAATAACTTTTACTGTGCCCGCACCAATACGATGACCAATGGCGCGCCCTTCCACCAATACCTGACCTTGTTCATTCAGTTGATAGCGTTCCATAACCTGATGGTTTGAGCGGACAGTCTCAGGACGCGCCTGAACAATATATAACTTGCCATTATGACCATCTTTTGCCCATTCAATATCCATTGGCCGGCCATAATGTTTTTCAATCAACAGCGCCTGACGGGCTAACTCTTCAACTTCTTCATCAACTAAAGAGAAACGATTGCGTTGTACTTCCGGCACATCTTCGATACATACCTGCTTACCATGCTCTTTATTATCAGCGTAGATCATACGCAGTTTTTTAGAACCCAAATTGCGGCGAACAATAGCGGGTTTACCCTTATTCAGCGTTGGCTTATGAACATAGAATTCATCCGGGTTCACCGCCCCCTGAACAACCATCTCACCCAATCCGTAAGCAGAAGTAATAAAGACAACCTGATCAAATCCTGATTCAGTATCAATAGTGAACATCACACCGGAAGAGGCGAGATCAGAACGCACCATACGCTGTACACCGGCTGATAACGCAACCCCCCGATGGTCATATCCCTGATGGACACGATAAGAAATAGCCCGGTCATTAAACAGTGAAGCAAACACATGTTTGATGGCAATCATCACAGCATCAATGCCTTGTACGTTCAGAAAAGTTTCCTGCTGCCCGGCAAAAGAAGCATCCGGCATATCTTCAGCCGTTGCCGAAGAACGTACGGCAAAAGAAGCTTCCAGCTGCCCTTCAGACAACTGTCGATAAGCATCCTGAATATCTTTTTCCAATTGAGGCGTCAATGGTGTATCAATCACCCATTGACGAATTTGTGCACCCGCTTTGACCAGTTGATTCACATCATCAACATCAGTTTCATCCAGCAAGCTATAAATACGCTGATTGACGCCACTTTGCTCCAGGAAATCATTAAATGCCTGTGCGGTAGTCGCGAAACCATTCGGGACAGAAACCCCCAATTCTGACAGGTTAGTGATCATTTCTCCCAGGGAGGCGTTTTTACCACCAACCCGGTCAACATCATGCATACCTAATTGGTTATACCAAAGCACATTACACGGGGGGAGGTTATTGTTGGGCATTAAAACAATCCTTTTAACATTCGTGAGGTACAAGTCGGAAAATTGGCACTGCATTTTCAGCAGTCATAAATAGACTAACACAATGTTTTGGCACACATAGAAAGGTGAATCGATCAACCCAACACATTATTTTTTTCTCAGGTATACTTTGCAGAAAATTGATGCCCGGTCTCATTTAACTAAACGACTGGAAAGATAAAAGGTCGCTATAAATATCATGACAAAATCCAAATTAGAAATATCAGCAGAAAGTAATAGTGTTGAGAATAGTGTCGAACGCACCGTTTTCTTTATTTCTGATGGAACAGCAATTACCGCAGAAGTATTGGGCCATGCCGTATTATCACAATTTCCCATCAAAGTAACCTCATATACCCTCCCTTTTGTCGCCAGTGAAACCCGGGCAAAAGAAATAAAACAACAAATAAACCAAATATATCAAGATACGAGTATAAGACCTTTAGTTTTCTATTCCATTATCTCTTCTGGAGTGAAAAATATTATCACCAGCAGTGAAGGTTTCTGTCAGGACATTGTCCAAACACTAGTAGCCCCATTACAGAAAGAGACCGGCCTGGAACCCAAACCTGAACTTAACCGTACTCACGGTCTGACGGAAAAGAATCTCAGTCAGTATGATGCACGCATAGCAGCAATTGATTATGCCCTGGCGCACGATGATGGTATCTCTTTACGTAATCTTGACCAGGCACAGGTTATTCTACTAGGTGTGTCTCGCTGCGGAAAGACGCCGACCAGTCTCTATTTAGCCATGCAATTTGGTATTCAGGCTGCAAATTATCCTTTTACCGCAGATGATATGGATAATTTACAATTACCAGCAACATTAAAACAATTTCAGCATAAGTTATTCGGTTTAACTATAAGCCCTGACCGGCTGTCCGCTATTAGGGAAGAACGCCGAGAAAATAGCCGTTATGCATCATTGAGGCAATGCAGAATAGAAATTTCCGAAGTTGAAGCTTTATTCCGTAAGAATAAGATTAATTATCTTAATACCACCAATTATTCTGTTGAAGAAATCTCGACCAAAATAATCGATACGATGAAGCTGAACCGCCGTATGTTTTAGAAATATATCAATATGAATAACTGAAAAAAATTTATGATGTAGTTAACTATATTGTTTGTTTAATTTAGTCATTTTCGTTTATTGTAATTTCAATTACCCACAAGTATACCCGCTAGTGTAAAACGAACTTTTGAGAAAATATATGTACAAAACAAATGGTTTAAGGACTCACCGCGTCGATAGTTTGGTAACGCCTCAGGCTCTGGCAATTCAATATCCTGTATCTGAAAAAATCGCCAAAAATGTGACAACGTCACGGAAACGTATTGCAGATATTCTATCCGGTAATGATCCACGACTTATGGTTATCGTCGGTCCTTGCTCTATTCATGATATTGATGCTGCCTTAGATTATGCTCAACGACTGAACATATTACGTGAAAAATACCAGCACAGGCTGGAAATTATTATGCGTACCTACTTTGAAAAACCGCGCACAGTCGTGGGCTGGAAAGGTTTAATTTCAGATCCGGATCTTGACGGCTCCTGCCAGGTTAATCGTGGTATTACTTTGGCGCGTAAATTACTAGTTGATGTCAATGAATTGGGTTTACCCACAGCAACCGAGTTTCTGGATATGGTGACCGGCCAATATATTGCCGATCTCATTAGTTGGGGAGCTATCGGAGCCAGAACAACAGAAAGTCAGATTCATCGGGAAATGGCATCAGCCCTCTCCTGCCCTATTGGCTTTAAAAATGGCACCGATGGCAATATCCGTATCGCTATAGACGCTATCCGCGCATCCAGCATCTGTCACACTTTTCTATCGCCGGATAAGCATGGTCAAATAACCATCTATCAAACCGAAGGCAACCCATACGGCCACATTATTATGCGTGGTGGCAAACAACCTAATTACAGTGCCGGAGATATTGCCGCAGCTTGTGATCAGCTACGTGAATTTGATTTACCAGAGCACTTAGTTATCGATTTCAGTCACGCTAATTGTCAGAAAATACATAAACGCCAATTGAATATCGCGAAAGAGGTAGGCCAACAGATTAAAGAGGGTTCTGCGGCAATTGTCGGTGTAATGGCTGAAAGTTTTCTACTTGAAGGCGCCCAAACAATCATTCGGGGGCAACCGCTGAATTACGGTCAATCTATTACAGATCCTTGTCTGAGCTGGCAAGATACAGAACAACTTCTTGAAATTCTTGCCGAAGCAGTCAATTACCGCTTCTGAACCCTTTTCTGAGTTAGCCTTTTATTCACAAAAGGCTAACTTACAGCAGATTAATAAACTACATTAATATGTTGGTCCTGAGCATCAAAAATATTGCTTGAAGTCACCTCTCCATATAACGATAATGATTCTCACTATAATAATAGTTAGTATTCGCTAAGTGGATTTATGATTAAAGTATGTCACCAACATTCCTGCATTGCACTTAAAGAACGATGCAACACTCATCCTGCTGAAATCATGCAAATTGGTTACATTGACAGTAAACACCTGTTAGGTGAGTCAGGAATTACCCGAATTCGCCACCAAGGCGAATTCTATCAATTGCGCCAAACTAAAGCCGGAAAGCTGATACTAACTAAATAAAAAAATAACTCAGCCAGCCACCCAGATCGCGTATCGGGGCAGCCAGCTATATCCATAAATCATAAAATATTCTTATGGAGATTCGTCTGATGTCTCAATCTGCAAGATCAACACTCAAGTTATCAGCATTAAGCCTGGCAATTATCAGTAGCCTTTCAACTGCTTATGCAGCAACAAAGTCGCTCGATTCTGATAGTGATAAATCATCCCGCAATGTAATAACTGTTTATGCAACAGGTAATGAAAGGGATAGTTTCGAAGCACCCATGATGGTGACGGTGATAAATAATAAATCAGCACAAAGTCAAACAGCTGGTAATGCCGGCGATCTCATCAGAAAAATACCCGGCATTAATATAGCCGGCATAAACCGCGCTAATGGGCAGGATATCAGTCTGCGTGGTTATGGGCCAAAAGGTGTTTTGACATTAATTGACGGTATTCGGCAAGGCACCGATACCGGTCATATTAATGGCACATTTCTGGATCCGGCATTAATTAAGCAAGTCGAAGTTGTACGTGGTCCCTCTGCCCTGCTCTATGGCAGTGGCGCCTTAGGTGGCGTTGTTGCTTATCAGACTGTCGATGCCGCAGATCTGCTGCAAGCAGGTCAAAATCACGGGTTTCGCGTTTTCGCCCGCGGTGCAACCGGTGACCATAGTATGGGTTTTGGTGGCGCCACTTTCGGGAAAACAGATTCTCTGGATGGTTTGTTTGCTTTCAGTACTCGTGATGCAGGCAATATCCGCCATGGCGGTGGTTTGACGGCTGATAATGACGAATTTATCAGTAACCTGATAGCAAAAGGCAATTGGAAAGTGGATGAGAACCAGTCTCTGAGTAGCCAGTTACGCTATTACCGTAATGAAGCAAACCAACCTAAAAATCCACAAACGCTCACCGGGAAAAATGAAAAATCTGCCCCGTGGACTGATCGGACGACAATTCAGCGTGATACCCAACTCAGCTACCAGTTAAATCCGGCAGAATATGATTGGTTAAATGCCAAGGCTGACCTTTATTATTCGGATGTGACTATTGATGCCCGCACTCAAGAAAAGGGGTTTGAAGGCCGCAAGCAGAAAACCTATGGCGTAAAACTGGAAAACCGCTCCCGCTTGTGGACAGACAGCCCACTGGCACACCAGCTTACCTACGGTGGCGAAACCTACCAACAGAAACAAACCCCAAGCGGTAACACTGATAGCTTCCCTAATGCCGATATCCGCTTTTCTTCCGGTTGGGCGCAGGATGAAATAACTCTGCGCGACCTGCCAATATCTATTATAGCCGGTACCCGTTATGACAATTATAAAGGAACAAATTCCAAATATAAGGATGTCAGCGCTGATAAATGGTCTTCCAAAGGGGCTATCAGTATTACACCAACTGATTGGTCAATGCTGTTTACCTCTTATGCTCAAGCGTTCCGTGCACCAACAATGGGTGAAATGTATAACGATTCCAAACATTACTCGATGGGACCAATCACTAACTACTGGCTCCCTAACCCTAACCTTCGCCCAGAGAGCAATGAAACATGGGAATCGGGTTTTGGATTACGTTTCGATAACCTGCTGGCAGACAATGACGAACTGAAATTCAAAGCCAGCTATTTTGATACCAAATCCAAAGATTATATTAAGTCAGACGTCATTAATCCTCTCAGGAAAAAATCAGGCGAAATAATCAGGACAAAAACCGGTCAACCTATATATACGAATACAATATCTATTAATGTACCTAGGGCCAAGATTTGGGGTTGGGATGTTTCTATGAACTATGAATCCAATCTGTTTTCCTGGGAACTGGCTTATAACCGCACTGAGGGCAAGGACGAAAAAAGCGGCAAATCTCTCAACAACCTCAGCCCAGATACTATCACCAGCACACTGGATATCCCTGTTGCACAGACCGGTTTCTCTGTTGGCTGGATAGGTCAATTTACCAAGCATACTGATTTTAAAGGGCAAGATAAGCAACAGGCTGGCTATGGTGTTAATGACTTCTACATTAGCTATCAAGGTGAAGGAATGTTAAAAGGTGTGACCACTACCGCTGTTCTGGGTAATGCCTTTGATAAAGAATACTACTCACCACAGGGAACACCGCAAGATGGCCGCAATGCCAAACTGTTGGTGAGCTACCAGTGGTAACTCAATACACTGCATTTTCAAGGAGTTAAGTTGTGAATTCATCACTTTATGAACGTTACCTGCAAGCCAAAGCTGATAATAAAGCCAAATATGCCCGCGATCTGGCTGCTTATCTGAATGTCAGTGAAGGTGAGTTATTGCACAGCCGCGTTGGGATAGATGCCAAACGCCTTGACATTGACGCCCCAACTTTACTGGAAGAACTGGCAGTTGTTGGTGAAACTAAAGCGATTACCCGCAATGATTTTGCCGTCCATGAACAAATTGGCCGGTATGAAAATACACGTTTCAACAGCCATGCAGGGTTAATCCTGAATCCTCGTGAACTCGATTTGCGGATATTCTTTGAGCACTGGAGCAGTGTATTTTATCTGGTTGAGCCAGCAAAAAAGGGTATGCGCCACAGTATTCAATTTTTTGATCGTCAGGGTGATGCGCTGCATAAAGTTTATGCAACGAATAATACCGATATGGCAGCCTGGGAAGCACTGATCGAAAAATATCAGACAGAAGAAAACCCGGCACTGGTTATCAAACCTATAGAAGAAGCCAGCTATTCAACCATAACCAATGAACTGAAAGCACAGCTTGATAAAGAATGGCGGGCAATGACTGACGTTCATCAATTCTTCATTATGCTCAAAAGCCATAACCTGAACCGCCAGCAAATTTTCGACGCGGTACCGGATGATCTAGCTTACAGAGTGGAAAATTCTGCACTGAATGAGCTCATTAATGCCGCTTATAGCGATCAGAATGAAATCATGATTTTTGTCAGCAACCGTGGTTGCGTACAAATTTTCACCGGCAAGCTGGAGCGCCTGATGCCATATCAGGAGGAAAACTCAGATCAGAAATGGATTAATATCTTTAATCGTAATTTCACACTACATTTAATAGAGAGTGCTATCGCTGAAAGCTGGGTAACCCGTAAACCAACTTCTGATGGTTTTGTCACCAGCCTTGAGTTATTTGACGCTAATGGCAATCAGATTGCTCAACTATTTGGTCAGCGCACAGAAGGTACTCCTGAACAAACTCAGTGGCGTGAGCAAGTGGCTGCTCTGCCAAAACTGCAATCAGCACAGGAAGAGAGTGTATAGCATGAAAAAATGGCTTCTGACATTTGCCCTTGCGGTATCATTCAGTGCTTTTTCCACTGAACGAATCGTCACCATTGGTGGCGATGTATCTGAAATTGTTTTTGCACTTGGTGAAGGTAAAAAAGTTGTCGCCAGAGACAGCACCAGTCAGAAACCAGCAGAATTGCTTGCCTTACCCGACGTCGGCTATATGAGATTGCTCAATCCTGAGGGCATTCTGTCTATGCATCCGACACTGGTTCTGACCAGTGAGCTGGCAAAACCTTCACTGGCATTTAAGCAACTCCAGGATTCTGGTGTAAACGTTATTCAGATAACCGGAAAAGCATCGTTAGAAGCCGTTCCTGAGAAAATCAAGACCGTCGCCAAGGCGGTCAATCAAACTGAACGCGGTGAACAACTGATTAAGCAATATCAGAAAAAACTAGCAGACATCCCAACAACCCAATTGCCAACCCGTATTCTGTTTGTGATGAGCCACGGGGGTATCATGCCAATGGCTGCCGGGCAAAAAACCGCAGCTGACAAAATGATTCGTGCTATTGGCGCGACTAATGCAATGCAAGGTTTTAACAATTACCGTCCTCTTTCGCAGGAGGGAGTTATTGCCAGTGCGCCAGATTTATTACTGGTGACTGAAGATGGCATTAAGTCAATGGGCGGCTTGGATAAAATCTGGCAATTACCAGGCTTGAAACATACCCCGGCAGGTCAGAAACAACAGGTTTTAATTGCCGATGATATGGGCCTGCTTGGTTTTGGCTTAGAAACCCCTACAGTGATGAAACAACTACGACAGGCGGCGGAGCAGGCCCAATGAGCCGTATGAAGTCTCCGGGATTAGGTTTAGCGTTTCTTTGTCTGCTGCTGTCTGGGTTGGCTATTGGCTCCGCCAATCTAGGCGCATTAACACTATCTTTTAAGACATTGTGGGAATCCTCGATCAGTGATCCCCAGTGGCAAATCTGGCTGAACATCAGATTACCAAGAGTATTATTAGCGATGCTGGTTGGCTGTGCTTTAGCCGCTTCCGGTGCAGTGATGCAAGGGCTGTTTCGTAACCCACTGGCAGATCCTGGCTTACTGGGTATGAGCAGTGGAGCAGCACTGATGGTTGCAATGGCAATTATTTTGCCCGTCAGCCTGCCATCTGCCATTGCCGTATATGGACATATTATTGCCGCATTTATAGGCAGCCTGTTAATTTCATTACTGATTTTTTCACTAAATAAATATAACCAAGGAAATTTGGCTCGTTTATTACTGGCCGGGATCGCCATCAATGCGCTCTGCGCATCCGCGATTGGAGTCCTGAGTTATATCAGTGATGACCAGCAACTACGCCAATTCTCTTTATGGATGATGGGGTCACTCAGCCAAATAGAGTGGCCAACACTGGTAATTGCTGCGTCCTTAATTATTCCGGCTTGCATCCTGACTTTCAGTCAGGCCCGTAAACTGAATCTGTTGCAATTGGGAGATGAAGAAGCCCACTATCTCGGCATTAACGTCCAGCGCACGAAATTCCAGTTATTACTCCTCAGCGCTCTGCTCATTGGTAGCGCCGTTGCATTAAGTGGTGTTATTGGATTTGTCGGGTTGGTTGTTCCCCACCTGATCAGGATGCGGTTTGGTGGCGACCATAGCTGGCTGCTTCCCGGTGCCGCATTAGGTGGCGCCTCTCTTCTGCTTACCGCAGATACACTGGCAAGAACATTGGTTTCCCCGGCAGAAATGCCCGTGGGTTTAATTACGGGTTTGATCGGTGGGCCATACTTTCTATGGCTGATACTCAAACAGCCAGGGAGCCGGATATAATGGAAGCCATAAAAAATAATATTTTTCTGCAAGCACAAAATCTGAGTTATTCAATTGGCAACCGAAAAATTATTGATAATGTTTCGCTCTCAGTAAATAAAGGTGAAGTTGTCGCCATTATCGGACCCAACGGCGCAGGAAAATCCACATTACTGCGACTGCTGACGGGATATATGAAACCTGAACAGGGGCAATGTTATTTACAGGGAACACCCATTGAGCAATGGCCGGCTCAACAGCTGGCCCGAACCCGGGCCGTCATGCGTCAGTACAGTTCACTCTCTTTCCCTTTCAGTGTGGAAGAGGTCATTGCTATGGGGCGCTCTCCTCATGGTATTCATCATCAACAAACAGCAATTGATACCGTTATTGAACAAACGGATTGCCAGGAGTTACGTCACCGTGACTACCGGCAATTATCTGGTGGTGAACAACAAAGAGTACAATTAGCCCGTGTCCTTGCCCAGCTCTGGTCTCCGACACCAACAGAGTGTTGTTTATTTCTTGATGAACCAACATCAGCCTTAGATCTTTATCATCAACAACATACTCTGCGTCTGCTTTACCGGCTGACACGGGAACAACCGATGGCAATGTGCTGTGTTTTGCATGATCTCAATCTTGCCGCTCTCTACGCAGACAAAATCTTTCTGTTACATAAAGGGAAGCTGGTCGCGGCAGGTACGCCAGAAGAGGTACTGAGTGATCAAATTCTAAAAAAATGGTATCAAGCAGATCTTGGTATTACCCGCCATCCTGAGACTCAACAACCTCAGGTTTATCTGAGACAATAATGACAAAAGCTGACAGGCAAATTATTTTAGCTATTTGCCTGTCTTACTTTTTACTTACGAAATTTTATTGCATCAGGCAGATACCAGAAAGTTGCAATCAGGCACAAACAATAACCCAGAACTTCGCACCCTTCTTCAGCTATATTTTTTACAATTCGATCAAAATTTTCCAACATTAAACCTTGCCATAACACGCCCATACCAAACAGACGGGAAAAAACCAGCACACACAAGATACCTGAAACCATCATGCCGTAACTTTGATGACGGGCGAAATGGACAAGCCCAACCAATGTAACCCGACCTTGGTAAACAGCGTAAAAAATACAAATTAACGCCAATGGAACAGCAATCCACACCCAGGCACCATGAAATATTTCATCAAATATGGAGTCCAGCTCTCTTATCAATAAACAAGCAAAAAAACCTGACACCAAAACTAATGCGGGACGTAATTGACTATTCTTCCTTGCTTCCAAAAGAAATACAGCAGAAATAATAAACAGTATACTTTCCTGAGAAATTTCAGTTAATGAACTCTCCTTCACTGCATTCTGCAAATAGACAACATCGATAAAAAGTAAGCCGATAACTATGGACAAAATCAGAGCATAAAAAACAAAGAATGCCAGTTTTTTAGTTAAAAAAACCACGTCCGATTGCATTACAACCTCCATTAAATTAAATGACGAACGATAATACTGCTTAAAATAAATTGATGCAGAACATTTGATGCTACTTGTTGTTAAGGCAAAGGAAATCTACATAAATAAGGGTAATTATCAATTGCAAACAGCACTTTTTGCCTATAGATATCTCCAGTTTATCTTAAAATACTCACAATAATAACTAGAGTTATTATACTTATAGGAATAGCTAACCAATTCTAATATTTTAGCAACTAGCCCACCATTAGTGGGAGGTGAAAATGTCAGAAACTGTAGTAAACGATATTATCAGATGGCTTGAAACTCAGCTTCAATGTAACGAAGGTATAAAAATAGATACCATTGCTAATAGGAGCGGTTACTCGAAGTGGCATCTGCAAAGGGTATTTAAAGAGGTGCAAGGCTGTACTCTGGGTGAATATGTTCGCAAACGGCGTTTGCATGAAGCAGCAAAATCTCTGCGTGAAGAAAATCTGCCGATTCTTGACATTGCTCTACAGTATGGCTTCAGTTCTCAAGCAACATTTACCCGGATCTTTAAAAAACACTTTAACACCACACCAGCCAGATTCAGAGAAAACGGTAATCTGCCTGAATTAAAGTATTTTTTACGTTGTGAGTAATAACCAATTTGCTAATTGTCTTATTGGTAGTATCTCACTTAATGGCCAATAATTTTATTGGCCATCTCTGTTTTATGCTATTTGGGTTCAATAACTCTCCCAATGGAACAAAAACCAGATAAGAATTTCCCATATAGCTAACATAAAAAGCTAATAAAAAATTATCTATAGGTATTTTTCTCCTAAAATTCAAGGTATGCGTAGTTACTAATAAATATAAACCCTGAAGATTGAACATCAGGGTTTTATTTAAAATTAATTTCAATTTACTTCTTATCCAAATAGACCTTATCCTTACAAATAGTCTGAACACTGCCCAAGCTTAAAATGGCAAATAAAATAACCTAATGGGATGTGTTCTTAGTATTTTAATGCAAATAATAACGAATCATATTTTCCATAGGAATTCTCATTACATCATAGTTTTACTTATCATTCTATTAAGTCTTTGGATCTGTTTTAGGGTCTGTCTTCGGGTCTGTTTTTGGCTTGTCAGTCTTAAATGATACGCCGTTGATATATCCATAATCTTTGTATATATATCCGGTAGTTCTAATATTGACCTTTTTCGAATTAAGGTGTGCAAGAACTAAACTTATTAGACTACCATACCCTTGATAACCGCCATCACTCCTATCCAGAAGAAAATTCTTAGTCTTACCTTCTCCATCAGTAATTTGCACATGAGCATTGTCTTTCGCTATTTCTGGAGCAATTTCAATGGAAGATACAGTTACATCAGAAATCAATACATTAGAAGAAACTATTTCAGCAGAATTGTTTTGATCAGTCATAATATATTACTCCTTATAATATTAAATTTAGCATCAAGTTATAAATATAGAAATTCATATCACACCAAAAAACTCAACTAATTTATCAACATCCATATTCAATCATTATAATCCATAAATTTAAGATATAAGAACACTTTACAATTTTAAAAATAGTGTAGAACGAATAGTCTGTCAATGGAAAATAAAAAAAAGCCTAACTAAAAAATAAATACTCAACACATTAATTGATAATAGCGAAGTCAAAATTACCATATATTTTTTATTTTTAACTCGGTAATAAAATATCTCACATATTATGTCACTTACACCAAATATTTTTCAATTAACTAAAGCGACTGCAATCACACAAAATATTTACCAACTCAACACGATAAACATTCTATCCTGCCAGTGGCGACTGATAAAAAAGGATTGAGCTAATCACAATCATAAAGAGTTCACTTTCAAGTAGGTAATGAGCCAGATATCTCGAATAGCGTAATCTGGCTCACTCCCCACTACTTCATAGTGAACTCAACTGACCATGCGTAAGTAAGAAAATTAGTAGAGGTGATAGTTGCATTACAAACAGCCCCCCCACTCGGCGTAGCTCCCTTATTCCATTTCGGAATTTTAACGCCATTAACATATGTGTTTATAAAAGTGGTTGAAAACACACAAGTCTTATTCCCGATTTCATATCGCACTATTGCATAGTTTCCATCAGGTGTAATCGGACTTTGAACCTGATAGCCATCGGATTCTCCTTGCCTGACTCTAACTCTGGGCTTAGGTGTTGCATTTACGTTTGTACTGACTTCATTATTAGTTATGATGGTATAAACAGCATCAGCACTTCCCGATGCACCAAGATGTTTAAATGTAACTGTTACGGGTGGACCTGCATAAGCGACACCTGCGGCAGTGAGGGAAGCAGTTGCAAACAGGGCCAACAACGACTTGCGTACTAACATGTTAGATACTCCTTATGTTGTTTAGAATGGCTTACTGCGTTTTAATACAACTTTCTCTTCTATAACATTATTTTTCGTACAATATATACTCAATCTCATAAAGAAAATCTCTGCTTTATGTGCCTACAATATAAACCACTTTCACCAGAATTTAGTCAAAAGAATAAAAGATTCTTCACCATAGTGAGATCTCGCCCTAAGTTCTGCTGCATACACAGCGATGGAGCAGCGGTTAAATGAATTGGAGGAGAAGCTTGAAGATAAGAATACGCCATTTAATAACACCTCAATAAAAAGAGAATAATGGGGAAGATAATCGCCAATTAACTCCGACATCATTTTATCTCATTGCCAGTCAATTTAAGATGATCGTTAAGACGGCCACCGAATTCAAATAGAAACACTCAAAGCATATATCGCCAACCAAAATATACCTGTAATATATTGACACTTTTGAGATTTTAGCCCCCCCGTATTAAGCAAAAATTCACGGCGATTTTTTATTAACTCCATACGATTGGTAGTGATTAATTAGCTATTTTTGTGGCGCGCATCATATTTTACTTTATCACGACAAACATCAATAATATCACAACTAAACTCTTTCAGATAAAGAAAGTTATAAATAAAAATTACTTTATTATACAATCGTGAATAGTTATTTTTTTGTTTTTTAACTGTGGTGATATATAGAGAACTTAGGTAAAAGATTATAAGGAACTCTCTTATCATCCTCATCATAATATGAGTTATATACCCCCTAAAAAAATCCATATAGAAGTGGACATATCATTTTCAGGCAGCCAAAATGCGTATGCTTGCCCAAGTAAATGAATCAAGGCCAGGAATGCTATTAAATCGAATCAGTCATTGCTGTGCAGGAATTTCAACATATCCGGCTGTTAACCCTCTCACCTCTACGCCCTGAGGGACTGCGTGCCCCGGCATCACCCTAATCTGTTGTTCCGGATCGTGTAATTCACGGCGATAGGTGACGAAAATTCGTCCATCAGAGCCGGTACGTAACGCCTCTGGGGGCACTGCCAATCCACGTTCATTGCGATATGTGACAATAGCCAGTTTTGCACTCATACTCAGGCGGACACGCTGCCGCTGCGCGGGTGTGAGAGGATCAATCGCCACTAACACATCATAGGTGACACCCGCGCCCTGCGTTTCTGTTGAATGTCCCTGTACACCAATTGTCTTAATCTTCCCTTGTAAGGATAACCCGGCAAAACCATCACCTGTAATCTCAACCGGCATTCCTTCATACAATTGGTGAAGATCAGCCTCTTCAATACGCGCTACAGCTTGGATTTGCTCCAAATTGATTATCCCAAAGAGAGGGGTTCCCTGGGTGACTCGTGTCCCTTTTTGGATAGATAACGTTTTATCCGATCCCGGTACCTGAGGACGAACAACAATACCGTCAAAGGGAGAAATCAGCTCACGTTGAGCTTGCTGAGCCTGAAACGCCTGATAACGCGATTGAGCGTTAGCCAATTCCATATCAGCAATCTGGCGATTTTCACCCGTTCCTTTGTCAAGTATAGTGCGCAATTCTTCCTTCGCTGCGGCGAGATCGAGCCGTTGGACTCTGGCTTGTTGCTCCAGTGTGTCAACCTCCATACGAGGAACAATGCCACGTTCGAACAAGGCTCGAGTATCAATCAGCTTACGTTCGGTATCACTCAGGCTTAAATGAGCATTAGTCAAGGTCCTGCGAACCCTCGCGACGTCCTGACTGTTCTCCCACTCCACCAAATCTTGTACGGTTCGCTGAGCTTTCAATAGTTCCGTGAGCGCCTGACGCAACTGGATATCCAATTGTGCAGTATCAAGGCTCAACAGGGATTGCCCTCGCTTAACGCGTTGGCCTTCCGTCACCACGACTTCAGCGATAACCCCATCGAATGGCGCCGCAATCGTCAAACTGGCAGCAGCCTGAATGCGACCCACTAACCCAAGACGATTTTCCAGCCGTTGAGGTTCAACACGCACCCACTGTTTCTGTGATGATGTATCAGTTAAAGACGGCAGATAGACATAGGCAACAGCAGCCCCGACGACTAATACAACAACCAGTGCCACCAACCAACGAGTCTTACGCCCGAAACAGGCAAGTACCCCGATCTTAGTCATTAAGTGCAATATCCCAGCTCCCTAGGGTGGTGCCCAATGTTTCATCCAATTCTGCTTGCGCATTCAGGTAGGCGATTAACGCATTGAGACGAACATTTTCGGCATTACGCAGATCGGTTTCAAAACTCAATACCTGAAAGTTGCTAGAACGGCCAACTGTCAGTTTTTCGCGTTCAATCTCCAGCTTACGTCGAGATAGATCCCTGGCACGTTGTGCGATCTCATATTGACGCCAACGTGTACTAATATCACGCACCGCATTACCGACATCACGTTCCAGTAACTGTTTCGCTTCAGTAAGACGGATATCCTGATTCTGAACATCAACCCGCGCCCGCACTTCCGCTTGGCGCTGACTCAAATCGCCAATGGGTATCTCCACCTGAACACCTGCGTAATTTTCCCAATTTCGCGAACTGTTTGGACCTGTTCGATCGCGTACCTGGCTAGCCCCACCAACCAAAGAGACATCCCATAAGCGGTCATTACAGGCAACTGTCAGGTTAATACCTGCCTGCTCTGCGGTAATCAATTGAGTGAGATAGGATGGTTGCTGTTCTTGTGCTAAATGTTGCGCCTGGAGCAGGTTAATATTTATGAGTTTGGCTTCCAATTTGTCAGCCGCTTTTACCTGAGTTTGCAAATCCAGAGCGAGCAAACGCAACAACTCTAAACGACTGGTATCCAGTTGATTAGCGGCTTCCTCATTAGCCAGTTCCTGCATGGCAACATCAGCCTCAGTCTGAACAATCTCAAAGGCTGCCATTCTGCCTGCGGAGATCATGACTTTGTTAACTTCCAGCAGTTGACGCGAACGTTCAAGGGCATCACGCGAGATTTGTAATTGCTCTTGAGCACGCAGCAATTCACGATAAGCCATAATAATCTGCTTGATAGTCTGGGATACTGTTGCTTTTAGATTCAGGCGATTTATTTGCTCCATCAGCTGAGCAATACGTACAGGCGCCGTCGCCACATCTTTGCCGGCACCGCGCAGCAGCGGCTGGATCACTGAGAATGAAACGCCATCATTACGGCTACGGCCAGCATTTTCCGCCCATGTCGCCCGGCTCGTCCACGACAGGCTAAACCGGGTACCATATTCCCCAAGCATTGTAGACGTAGGCGTAATCTCGCTCTGACGATAACGATCATCTTGATTACGGGCCGCAATATAACGGCTATTGATCAGCAACTTCGGCGTAAAACGATCTTCCGCCACCCGCAAATCGAATTTCTGGGCAATACGATCCAGATAAGCACTACGAATCGAGCGATTATTGCGTAATCCCAAATAGATCGCATCACTGAGTGTCAAATCAATAGTCTGCTGATTAAGCGAAATTGTGCTCGTTGTGGGCATGGTTGCCTGTGACGGGGCCAGCGGCTCCGCCAAAGCTTGTTTGACAAATACGGCTATTATCAGCGCAATGATGATGCCAATAACACGTTGAAAAATTTGGCTAATCATCGCGAAGTGCCTCTACAGGTTGTAACCTGGCAGCAGCCAATGCCGGGTTGATGCCGAAAAACAAGCCAATCACTAATGAACTGACAATCCCCAGCGGCAAAGAGAATGGAGATAACGTGAATACCCAGCCGGAAAATTTTACAAACAGGTACCCAGCAGTCACCCCCAACAGCGATCCAGCTATTGCGCCGACAATCGACAGAGTCGCAGCTTCCAGCATAAAAAGCACACCGATATCAACAGGCCGAGCCCCTAGAGCCATACGAACGCCAATTTCACGCCTGCGTTCTGAAACATTCATCAACATGACATTCATGACACCCACTCCTCCTACCAGCAACGAAATGCCCCCCAATCCGGCAAGCAAGTAGGAGAATGTCTTTGCTTGTCGCGTCAATCCATCAAGCAATTGCTGCGGAATTTGAACTTCGACATTACGACCGTTTGATAATGAGACAAGATAGTCACGCAATGATATAGCATCACTGTTTAACGTTGTTATGTCTCGCGCTTTGGCAATGACACTGCCTATCTCTGGAGCGGGCCGCAATCGCCGTATTCCTTCAATGGGCAATATCACAGAGCCATCAACAGAAACCGGGAGTAAAGGATTTGTTCCCTGAGCAGCGAGAATGCCTATCACTTCAAACATATATCCCTCAATTTGCAGTTGACTGCCTACCCGGATAGGTTGGTTTGGTACTTTTGTCTGTTTCGCAATATCTGCGCCGATCACGGCATAAGTTGTCTGGCGATCATAATCCGAGAGAAAACGTCCTTGCTCGATCTGTAAATCAAGCACCGCGGCCAGATCAGAGGATGTACCTGTAATATTCGTATCAATCCCTTGCCCCAAGAAACGTATTCGAGTTGAGTATAACGTGATGGGTGCAGCATGCATGATCGTGGGCAGCGTTTGAGTCAGCATCCGAGTATCCAGTGTGGATGGAGCAGGTTTGACATCAGTGCCCGGCATAAAATCAAAATGGGCGACCAGCATATTGCTCCCCATACTCTTGAAAGTGCTGATAGATTCATTGGCAGCGTTGTAGCCAATATTCAAAAGTGCAATGACCGAAGCACATCCGACTGCAATACCAAGCAACGCAAACAGGGAACGCCGCCCCAGTAAACGCAGGCTATCCAACGACTCACGCAGGGCTTGCGGGAAGGAAAATCCGTGGCGGCCAGAATTCGCATTAAGCATCGGATATATCCGGCCACAGATCGGTTTCGGAAAGCTGCCCATCATTGACATACAGACAACGCTGCATATTTCTGGCTATTGTTTCATCGTGTGTCACCATGACCAGTGTCACGCCCTGCTCACGGTTCAGTGACAGAAGAAGCGCCATAATATCGCGTGCAGTAGCACTGTCGAGATTGCCTGTCGGCTCATCAGCCAGAATGAGAGAGGGCTTGCCGACCAAGGCTCTGGCGATGGCGACACGTTGGCGTTGTCCCCCGGAGAGATCTGCCGGCCGATGATGAATACGATCAGCCAAACCAACCAATTCAAGCTGATATTTCGCCTCCTGCCGGGCCAGCGAGCGTGAATATCCACGATATAGCAATGGCAACGCCACATTATCCAATGCCTGCATTCTGGGAAGTAAGTTGAAACTCTGAAATACGAAACCAATTTCCTGATTTCTTATTCTCGCCCGCTCATCAGGAGTAACATTTGTTATATTAACGCCACTAAACTGAAAATAGCCAGAAGTAGGTTGATCCAATAAACCAAGAATATTAAGCAAAGTACTTTTACCCGAGCCGGAAGCGCCGACAATAGCACAACTTTGCCCACGCATTATGGCAAGTGATATTTTATCCAACACCGGATGGTATTTCTCCCCCATACGATAGGATCGACAAATATTTTCCATGTAAATCAAAACCTCTCCACACTGGGAAGTTGTGATAGTCATGTCTGATTTATTCATCGTTTTTGACATCCATTAAATGTATCACAGGCTCCATTCGATCGTTTATCAGGCTTTATATCATGGGAGGATTCTCTTGTAAAAGGCTGCAATCTTAGTGAGATGCAAAAACACCAAATAGCAAAATTAATTAGAATTACTTAACAAAAAATCAAGTTATCCATTGCATTTTAGGGTTGCTCCATCCAAATTAATCCTGCCTGTTTTGGCATTTTGTACAGGTTTTTATGAGAATTCAAAAGATAAAAGGCGCTAGATGAAAATGTATATCTAAGCTCTCGCAATAGAAAATTATCAGATATGGGGGTCATACTATGAAATTTAAAAAAATCTTGGGAATCGGTAGTGCATTATTGTTAACCCTGTTTTCACAAGCAGCATTATCGGCGAGCTACCAATCTTCGGTTGTTCTGCCAACCGTGTATTCCAGAAATTACACAGAAACAGCTTATCTTCCTGTCGTCGGATCTCCACCAGCCTCAGGCAGTATCAGCAATGTATCCTGGACTTGGAATGTTGTCGGCTGGCCTCAAGGACTGTCGGTTTATCTTTGTCAGGGAGATACCAACAGTTGCATTGATATATCACGCACCCGGAGAATGTCTACAGCCGCATTCAATACTAGAAGCCCGGCACAGCAGTTCTTTTATGCTTTAAGAGTTGCAAGTGGCGGAACAGTACCAGTGGCAGGCCAAATAGGAGAAATTACTGTCACTTGGTAATAATTTATTCGATTGTTCTCCAAAGATTGCCGTCAGCACCACAGGCGGCAATTCTGACTTATAACTTATTTCAAGAAATAGCTGGTGACTGCTCCCCGCCCTGTCGGGCGAGGCTTCCCACTTCCTAGGCCGCAACCGTCTGTGTGACGGATTTACACTGGCCTCCATGGGCAGAAACGACGAGTCCCGCCG
>NZ_JBEJZY010000042.1:0-42564 GCF_040256935.1 Photorhabdus viridis | reverse complement strand
GGTAATTTCATTGGATTTTTTCTGAGTTTTAACCTGGCCGATGACCATTTTATTGGCTGTCGCATAAGCACTCACAAGGTGGAGCGCCGAACTGCGTTCTCCCGGGGCATAGGCACCCCGTAAGACTTTACCATCAATCGCCACTAATTCCTCCTGAGTGACCTGATGAACCGAACGCATCCAGTTGATAAAACAAAGATTAAATTGTTCCGGATTAATCCGTGAGAGAAGTCGGGCAATCGTGTCATCAACAGGGATCCCCTCCTTGAACATATTATGTTCAAGAAACCATTCATGGTGGCCTTCAATATACTCTTGGATCTCACTCCAACCATCTGCGCCGCCCAGAACAGCGCACAATGAGGCAAATAAAATATCGAATAAAGGGTAGGCGACTTTGGCGCTTTGACGGGGATCTTGAATGTCTGAGAAATGTTCAGTAAAAATATCAAAGCACATGGTTTTTGCTCTCAAAAAGAGAGTATGAGATCATAACTATTACTGTCGGTCAAATCTGATTTTTTTAACAAAATATTCACGATCTTGCCCTGGGGGGGAAACCCAGTCAGCAAATCCTTACTTTCTTCATATCTTTCCTGACTCACTACATTGGCATTATTACTAATAGGAAAATCTCTAAAATCATTCTTATGACTCATATACCTTCCTTAAATTAAATGATGTTATAATCAATATATTGAATTATTGTAAAAATAATCATTCTATAATTCACACCAATCAAAGTCTAATTCAGAAAAAGAATAATGCAGTGCTCTTATTACTTATATGGCTATTTTTTATTTCTGGAATTTTATTAAAGCAAAAACCAATCGGGAGAATTTATTTATTCTCCCTTGATTTAAAACCTATTGTTACCTACAAACTCAATAAAAAAACCAATTCTTTAACCTTTATCACATCGTTAGGAAATGTACCGGCATTAAAACCCCCAAGCGTACCAGACACATCTTGACCCAACTACCGGTCCAAATTCTTTAGAGTTACGACTCAAGGTGCCAAGATTTTCCGCAGTGAAACCGGATAATTTAATATTATTTATTTGCCAAATTGCCGTCAAAATTCCACCACCGTTATCTTGCTGACCAACTATAACAACCCTTTGTGGAAAAGGAATTGGGAAACTAACATTTACATTAGGACTGGTATATCCAGTAATATTAGATACTCCCCACTGAAATATTATCCCAGTATCACCACATTTCCACCAACCATTCTCTGATTTTAAGATTGTATTTTTAGCCCCTCTGGCATTGATTTGGTGGTCTATTTCTGCTTTGGTATATGATCCTATATCCACGGCATTCAAACTGATATCCGAGCTTAACGCCTTCCCATTCACTCTACGGATATTAGGTACTCTATTATTAATATCTTCACGCAATGAATTTATTATTTCCTGAACCAGCTTTTGTGTAACCGCCAATGTGTCGCTATTGCCAATCACATTTGTCAGCTGAACAACGCCTTTTTGGGTTAACGAGGCATCAGGAACTTTTGTTGTGGTTTTTTGTTCTAAAGCTCTATTTAATTGTGCGGTGAGTTTAGTTATATCACCATCATCCAGAACATCATTACCAGATTGTGTCGCAATGAAATTGGCTACGACAGATGATATAATTGACGATTGACGCAATACTTTATTTAACAAATGAGTAGGAACGTCATTTGTCGGAAACCCTGTCAGTAAATCCTTACTTTCCTCATATCTTCCCTGACTCGCTACATTAGCACTATTACCAATAGAAAAAGCCTTAAAATCATTCTTGTGACTCATATGCCTTCCTTAAATTAAATGATATTATAATCAACATATTGAATTATTGTAAAAATAATCCCCCATTCATACCAATTAAAGTCTAGTTCAGAAAAAGAATAATGAGGTATCTTTATTACTTATAAGATTAACTGTTTTTGTATAATTGGCAGCAATAAATCATTCAATTTTATCTCAAGTTATAGATGGAATCTTTCGACATTTAAATTATAACATCATCAAAATAACTGTAAAAATGGCCTTTTTATTCAGGCCATCTTCATTATTTTGGTGGTTAAGCCCATTGAATATCAGTTAATAATTTATTATTGTTTTATACTCCCAAATAAATTACAGGAATCATACTAACATTGAGTGGCCGGTTTTCGTTTGCCGTTGGCACAACTTTTGATGCATCAAAAGTTGTATATGCTGAATATGAATGTTGGCTATTATCTACCGTTCCCGCAGCAACTATATTAGCGTTACTCTTTACACCATAAAATACCCCACTGACACGAGTAAAAAGTCCATGAGACCACCACCCCACATTACCTGTAATATTTCTAATCGCATCTCCCTGTATCACACCAGGTGTCAATCCGGCACGCATAAATACCCCTCGTCCATCAGCAAACAGATTAGGGAGGTTGATTTTATCACCATTCTGCTTAATTCCCCATGCTGCCTTATATGCATCAGACAAATTATTCAATGCCCTACCAACAGTTGAATTAATCGCGTGAACAGCCCCATTCGCAATATACTCTCCTTTAGCCAGATCTGATGCCGGATGTGCAGATAAATAAATATCACCCGGCCGTTTTGCTCCGATATCAATCGCGGAAAGCGCAATATTATCAGTCAATGCTTTCCCGTTAATTTTACGAGTATTAGGTACTCTGACATTAATATCTTTACGCAATAAATTTATTATTTCCTGAACCAACTTTTGCGTAACAGCTAATGTGTCACTATTACCTACCACATCAGTAAGCTGAACAACACCTTTCTGAGTTAATGAGGCATCTGGAACTTTTGATGTACTTTTTTGTTCTAAAGCCCTATTTAATTGCTCGGTGAGTTTAGCTATATCACCATTATCCAGAACATCATCACCAGATTGTTCCGCAATAAAATTAGCTACAACAAATGCTATCGTTGATGATTGACGCAATATTTTATTTAACAAATGAGTGGGAACATCGTTTGGTGGAAATCCAGTCAGCAAATCCTTACTCTCTTCATATCTTTCCTGACTCACTACATTAGCATTATTACTAATAGAAAAAGCTTTAAAATCATTCTTATAACTCATATGAAATCCTTAAATTAAATAATATCATTTTATAATTAATTCTATCTCTATTTAATAACAGTCAATTACGAGACATGTAAATTCAAATTCGGTTTTTTGGCTTCACTCATAGAATTTAAACGATCAGAGTCTTTGCAAAAACTCTGATCGTACCTCAGGCAATTTATCAGGTTAATTAAATGTTCTTATAGTGTTAACAATTTATTATAATTGATTGCAATAACCAATTCAATATCAAGAAATTATTCTTCTCTCCCCTCTATTATTTCTTACTATAATTTTCTCATTTCAAGCTCAAGACTGAATCTTTCATAGTCTTAACATCAACATAATCATTGTATAAATAGCCGGTCTATTCAGGCCATTTTCATTATTTCGGCTGTTCCGGCCACTTAACATCAGGGGCTAATGAAATATCAACTCTGTTCAACATCACTCTATATTTCTTCCATGCTAATAAAGCCTCTTTTTCAGCTTCTGTAGCAATATCTAAATCAAGAGCATCTTGTAGTGGTGTAACGATATTATTAACTTTAGTCAATAGTTGAAATTTTTCATATTCGGCTTTCTGTATTAATTCTTCTTTAGTCACAACATAAAGTAATATTTTCTGACCGTCAAATATCCATTTCTCTTTGGTTTTCTCATCAAATCCTATGGGCGCATCATTCTTATTAATTTCTGCGACGGAAAAACCAAGTGGTGCAAGTTTAGATACATCTGTTGTTATTGCACGAATGAGACCTGTCTCATCATACATAATTTTTAATGTATCTATTGAAAATTGACTTTGAGATCTATACCAATCATTGCCCTGCTTATCTTGAAGATAAAGCGCAAATTGAATAGCGTTTTCACTGTCAGGTATATATTGTTCAAATGGACCAATATTTATTAAATTCATTATTATTATCCTCGTACGATAGTGAACCATTGGTCATTATTAGAAAACTGCATAGGGCTAGAATAAAGTATCTCGGCGGAATCACCTCCATCTTTGTTATAAATCTCAGCACCAATACGAATGCCAGTAATATAGATATTAGACGATTCTGCTTTCGTACACCCATCAATAGTCTTAGCTGGGGGTTTATTTAAAGTATTATATTCTTGAGCCCAAGGTGTCCATGGATTGTCATGAAACTGGCTACGTGTATATACCCGGCTACTGTTATAAACAAAATAACGTTGAATGACACCAGCCGCTTTCAATACAATAAGTGAACCCGCGAACGGTTCAGGGTAATTACAACCATTTTTAGCATAAGTATTAGACTCTTGATAATAAATCCCCGGTGTTTTGTAACTATCTAAATTCGCATTATTACCTAAATTAATCGCCTGACCAGAAAAAATATCTTGAGACGTAATGTTGATATCTGTCGCTAACGCTTTTCCATTTACTTTGCGGATCCCTGTAATATATCGAGCATCAGATTCTGCTTTTGCATACGCGCCAACATCCTCAGCGGTAGGTTTATTCACCGCGTTATATTCTCTAACCCAAGGGGTCCATGGATTACCATGAAACTGACTGCGTGTATATACCCGACTGCTGTTATAAACGAAATAACGTTGAATAACTCCAGCCGCTTTCAACACGACGAGCGAACCCGCAAACGGCTCAGGGTAATTACTGCCACTTTTAGCATAAGAATTAGACTCTTGATAATAAATCCCCGGTGTTTTGTAACTATCCAAATTCGCACTACTACCTAAATTAATCGCATGGTCAGCAAAGATATCCTGAGAAGTAATATTGATATCCGCAGCTAAAGCCTTTCCATTTACTTTGCGGATCCCTGTAATATATCGAGCATCCGAATCTGCTTTTGTATACGCACCAACATCCTCAGCAGTAGGTTTATTCACCGCGTTATATTCTCTAACCCAAGGGGTCCATGGATTATCATGAAACTGACTGCGTGTATATATCCGACTGCTGTTATAGACGAAGTAACGTTGAATGACCCCAGCCGCTTTCAATACAACAAGCGAACCCGCGAACGGCTCAGGGTAATTACTGCCACTTTGAGCACTAGAATTATGCTCTTGATAATAAACTCCTGGTGTTTTGTAATTATCCAAATTCGCATTATTACCTAAACTAATCGCCTGTCCAGCAAAGATATCTTGAGAAGTAATATTGATATCTTCGGCTAATACTTTTCCGTTAACTTTTCGGGTATTATGTACCTTAACATCAATATTTTCACGTAATGAATTTATTATCTCCTGCATGAATTTTTGCGTAACAGCTAATGTATCACTATTGCCCAATACATCGGTAAGCCGAACAGCGCCTTTTTGTGTTAATGAGGCATTGGGCATTTTTGTGGTGATTTCTTTTTCTAAAGCTCTATTTAATTGCTCGGTAAGTTTAACTATATCACCATTATCTAAAACATCATCTCCAGAGTGTGTCGCGATAAAATTAGCTATCATAGATGCTATTGTCGATGATTGACGTAATACCTTGTTTAACAGATCAGTAGGAATATCATTTAGCGAAAATCCAGTCTGCAAGCTCTGGTGTCCTTCATACTTTTCCTGGTTCACTATATTAGCACTATTACCAATAGAAAAAGCCTTAAAATCATTCTTGGCACTCATATATACTCCTTAAATTAAATAGCATTATTCACAACCAATATGTTTAATAATTGCTGAAGCAATCCTTCATAATTTACGGCAGTCATAGTTTAATTCATAAAAACAATAATAAAACGTTCTTATAACTTAGAAGAATAATTATTTTTGTATAATTAGAAGAAATAAAAAACCAAACAAATTGCAACCAGAAATATATCTAACCAATTGCATTCAATACATGAAACTATTCCATCGATTTCATATATCAGACTGAATTTTTCAGTATTACAATTACAACAACAATAAAATATTGTATGAATGGCCTGTTTATTCAGGCCATTCAATATCAGGGACCTGCTTAATATCGATTCTATTCAGCATCACTCTATATTTCTTCCATGCTAATAAAGCCTCCTTTTCAGCTTCTGTTGCAATACCTAAATCAACAGCATCTTGTAATGGAGCTATTCTATCACTGGCTTTCATCATAAGTTGTTGTTTTTTATTTTCGGCATATTGCTGCAATTCTTCTTTTATTGGTGGCGGAATATCTGCCCATTCCGGTAAACCATTTTTACTTGCTATACGATATTTTCCTTCTGGTGCAGTATTAGCTGCATATTCTTGATAAATATCATCACTAACTTCTATAAGTTCATCGGGTAATGAACCAGAAGCAATATAATCCAGTTTCAATTCTACAGGGTAGAATGCATTTGTTTTTTCACTATAATAATACATAATTAATATCCTATAGCTAAATATCTCACAACAGTACTTACAAGAGCTCCGTTAGCGTTACGGCATGTCACAATAAACTGAGATTTAGAGACAGGATAAGCAGCACAACCAAAACCAAAGTTATCAAACTCGGAGTACGATGTAACTAATTGAAAACAAGCATTGGGAAATGAAATTGGGAAATTTCTATAATCACTTTGATTTATACTGCCAAGTTCCTGACCCCACTGAATAATTATTCCTGTATCGCCACATTTCCACCATCCATTTACTGAGAGCAGCGCTTTGCTCCTATCAAGTTCTGTTTTGATTTTTTGTCCCAAAGCTTTATTTAATTGTGAGGTAATTTTAGTTATATCACCGTCATCCAAAACATCCTCACCAGATTGTGACACAATAAAGTCAGCTACAACAGACGATATTGTTGAGGCTTGACGCAATACCTTATTTAACATATGAGTGGTAACAGTATATGGTGGGAATCCTGTCGGCAATTCTGAACTTTCTTCATATAATTGCTGGCTTACTACATTAGCATTATTACTAATAGAAAAAGCTTTAAAATCATTCTTAGGACTCATATATACTCCTTAAATTAAACAATATAATACATTTAATTATCAAAAAACTCTCCAGTAATTAATGTCAATCATAGTCTAGTTTCGAATAAATAATAATGAAATATCTTTATAAATTAAATGATCAACTATTTTTATATAATTGCAAGCAATAAAAACCCAACACATTGAAACTAAAAACATACCAAAATAAAACATATCTATAGTACTCAAATTAAATTCCCAAACACTATTCATCATTATTTTATTTACCCAAGTACATCAATGTATTAGTTCATAATTCACTAACCTAACTATTAATATTAAGATTTTATATATTTATAAAAATATTTAGTTTATTTATCATTTAATACTAATATGACCACGTGATTAGCTTATTATTTTCACACCTTCAGCACATCACTGGAAACAACACAAAATCTTATCTGCTTAAACACAAAAAACCCTGCCTCGGCTTATATCTCACCACATCTGCACCACCGATCAGCATTTCATCTCCGTAAGATGCAAGCTTCCTGCGACTTAAAGCACCATACAAAATTATTTTAATGATTAAAATAATTTTTAAAAACAACTTGACTCTGAAGTTTTTCTGATTAAAATCACCGCCACAGTTTAGATTTTCGTGAAAAAAATCACATTTTACCAATAAAGAGAACCTATCATGAAATCTGTCAAATCTTTTATATCAAGTGTTCACGGCGTTGTTATCTATCTGTCAACCCCTCGTTTTCTTTAAGTTTTTATCCGATAAGTGAAAAGCCAGTTTCGAACTGGCTTTTATGCTGCGGAGCTGATCAAAATTCTTGGCCTAATGACCAAGAATACATAAGACAATAGTTAAATTATATTAATAACTTAATGCATCAAGAAGCCGTTTCTTCAACAATGCAACATCATCCACACTATTCTGAATCAGCAGCGTCAGATTGGCTACATCACTCTCCAGAGTTTCAATTCTCTCTTCCAGTTGCTTATTCTTTGCATCCAATAATATTTCCAGCTTTGCCGATTCAGCATGTAACTGCTGACCATTAACCGCGTCAGTACTGTGATTTGAAATATCCCCGGCAGCAACATGCACAATCTTACGTTCATGGCCCGTTTTTCCTACAGAAACAACATTTGGTTTATTAGCAATTGAATCTGCACCTAATGCAACGCTCCCTTGTTCTGTTGCAGAGGAGTGTTGACCAATCGCCACTGCCTGAGTCGCACTGGCTGTTACCTTTTGCCCTAAAGCGATAGAAGCCAGACCGCTAGATATAGAATCAGCACCAATCGCAATTGGCCAAACGACCTTCACATCACCTTGTTTACCCGCAAGTTGATTTTGCCCAATAGCAATAGCTGCTTCACTGATTGTTTTAGAATTCCGGGGCGACGCGCCAATTGCGATAGAATGTACTGCCGGCGCTTCTGCATGTCCTAGTACAACTGAATCTTTGCCAGTTATTTGATCAGCTACATTGGTATTCTCAATAGACATATTATATCTCTTAATTTATAAGTTAAATAACTATGTTCTGTTTGAAACTTAATAATGCGCACAACAGAACGTGATATGGATTACACGAATTTATTCCATAGATTAAAATAAAAATTAACGTTAATTTTTTCACCGACAATATTAGATAGAAATTTCAATTTGTAAACAAATTAAAATTATTAGATCGCAGAATATATGTCATGGAATTTATTTAATGTATCATTAAGCTTTGTGTAATATATACCCTATCAAATTCATTACAATTGATTAGCTGACGACATATTATTTACATATATTTTCATTACTTTAAAAATAATATTTCCATATAATCAATCTCAGTAAAAATAAATGAAGAGCGTTTATTCATCCTCTATTATTTAGAGAAGAAAAATTAACATTCTATAAATGATAGGGAAAATTTAATTCCCTTTGAGAACATGTTTTACAGCACGCATTTCACTAACCGTATCGGCCAATTCAATCAATGCAGGATGGCAATCTCGTCCGGTAATGATAACTGTCTGATCGATTGGCCGCTCGTTTAGTGCCTTGATAATTTCATCAAGTAAAAGATAACCACTATTTATCATGTAAGCCAATTCACTAAGCACCACCAATGATAACGCAGGATCACGCATCATTCGCAGCGCATGTTGCCAAACACCTATGCAAGCCGCTATTTCCTCGGCATGATTTCGCATTTCACCGGTAAATTCTATCGGCATGAATTGACACTCTACTCCATGTTGTTCCAGCAAAACACCCTCACCGGCTGACCATCTTCCTTTCACAAACTGGATGACCCCAGCCTTTAATCCATGCCCTAACACCCGTGTAACGGTTCCCATAGCGGCAGTTGTTTTCCCTTGACCATTGCCGGTATAGATAATTATGATCCCTCGCTTCTCCTGAGCCGCTGCAACTTGAGCCATGAATCTCTCTTTTTGCCGCTGTTTCCTCTGTTTATACCGCTCCTCACTCATATTTATCACTCCAGTAATGTTAGTCAGTCAAAGAACAATTATCTGTTTTGTTCGTATCTGCTTGAGATAACTCAGAGAACAGTGTTTCTGTCACACTCTCAACTTGTTGATAATCTTGGCTGATCAACGATTGCGTCAACGGCTCGCTGGTAAAAAACTGTTCCCAAAAACGACGGCGGGCCGCCAGATGATGAAAATGCCGTTTTACTCGCTGGCGAAGTGTCCCGCCGTAAGCAGCCAAACGGCCAAGATACATCGGTAACAGCCGTTCCAGTTTTTCACGCAATAACCTGACCAATACCGGTGCATTACCCCCGGAAGAGATAGCAATCACCAGCGGCGAGCGATCAATGACCGACGGTGTAATAAAACTTGCCTGTTGTGGTTCATCCACCACATTGCAGAAAATACGACGCTCCGTCGCACAATCACTGACATAACCATTAACTGCTGCATCATTGGTCGCAGCAATCACCAACCAACAGAGCTCAAGCCAATGGGGCTCAAACTCACCACGAATCAGTGTCACTTGACCCGCATCTTCCCAAGTCTGGAATTGCGCAGTGAATTCCCGTGCATTTACCAGCAGGCGCGCACCGGCATCCAATAATAGACGCGCTTTGCGTTCGGCCACCTTACCTCCCCCAACTAACAGGCAAGTTTTATCCCGAATCTGACAAAACATCGGCAAATAATCCAGCATGATCCCCTCTCCTCAGCTAGCGCACGCCGCCCGGCGTCTTAGCCACCAATACCTCACGTAACGCCAATACCAACCGATGATTATCATGCTTGCCCTTTATGGCAACCCGGTAATGAGCAGCACTCAAACCTGGATAGTTAGCACAATGACGGATAAGTATTCGGTGTTTCAGCAACGCTTGCTGAAGATCGATTTCCGGGCGCAGACAACGCAAGAAAATATAATTGGCCGCGGGAGGCCAAACACGTAATTCCGGCAACGCAGCTAACGCCTGATAGAGCCAACGTTGCTGCTGTGCCAGCCAACGGTGTGTTGCCTGAATGTAAGCCTTATCATTGAGAATGATTTCACCGGCCAATGCCGCAAAAGCATTAATGGTCCACGGTTCCCGCCAGCATTTCATCTCACGAATACCGGTCACATCACCGCTGACCAGATAGCCAAGACGTAATCCCGGAATAGCAAAAAACTTCGTTAATGAACGCAAAATATAGAGGTGAGGATAATGGGCTATCTTGGGAATAAGTCCGGCAGCATCCGGGATAAAATCAATAAACGCTTCATCGACAATCAACGCGATATTATGTTGGTGACAACGTTCAAGCACCGCCTGTAACAGTTCAGTATCCGGCATCAAGCCGGTTGGGTTATTCGGTGCGGCAAGAAACAGACAATCAGGGCGACCACGATCCAATGCAGCCAACAAACGCTCATCAGGCTGATAACCCTCGGTTTCACTCATCACATAATCATCAATCTGGCAACCAACCCGCAGTAAAGCGCGCCGATATTCAGCGAATCCCGGCATCAATAACATGGCGCGGCGTGGCTTAAGATAATTCACTACCGCATAAATCAGTTCAGTGGCGCCATTACCCGCGATCAGGTTTTCGACGGTGCAATGATGAACACGCGCCAATGCTGCATGTAACCGACGATATTCGGTATCAGGGTAACATTCTGCACGTTGCAGCTGGTCGATAATGGCCGCTTTCAGGGATACCGGCATCCCCAGCGGATTAATATTAGCGCTGAAATCCGTTAATTCCTCTGCTGTAACACCGATTTTCTGCGCCATTTCCAGCACATTCCCACCATGTTCGCTCATCAAATATTAAATCCAGATGTTGAATAGAGAATCAAAATGCCATCAGTGATGAAACGGAAGCCAGCAACAAACGATCCCGGTGACAAGCCAATGTTTCCCGCAGACGCACCACATCACCAATAACAATCAATGCCGGCGCAGTCAATCCCTGAGCGGCCACTTGCTGTGCCAGCGTTAGCAAAGTTGCACTGACCACTTGCTGTTGCTGGTGACTGGCATACATCACCACTGCCGCCGGTGTTGTTGGCACTTTACCGCCAGCAATAAGTTGCTCACAGATGCTCGCCAGTTGCGTCATTCCCATTAGGATCACCAGCGTGCCCTCCAGCTTTGCCAATGTCGCCCAATCCTGCGGCTCATTTCCCTGACGCAGATGGCCGGTAATAACATGAAAACCTGAAGCATAATCACGATGAGTCACAGGGATCCCGGCGCAAGCCAGACCCCCAATTGATGAACTGATACCCGGTACAACTTCAAAAGGGATCTGCGCCAACGCCAACGCTTCTGCCTCTTCACCACCACGCCCAAACACGTAAGGATCGCCCCCTTTCAACCGGACAACATTTAACCCCTGTTGCGCGCACTCGACCAAGATCTGATTGATTTGCCGTTGCGGCACCGGGTGGTAATTCGGCGTTTTGCCGACGTTGATCATTTTGCAGCAATCGGGGGCTTCAGATAATAGATCCGGGCTGACTAACCGATCATATACCAGCGCATCAGCCTGACGAATACAATGTAATCCTCTGACAGTAATCAGTGCCGCATCACCAGGACCGGCGCCTACCAACCAAACTTTTCCGCTATTCATCATTTTTCTCACTCTGTAACGAAAGTCTGTTAGCAGATATATTACCCATAGCCGGTAATACGATATGGTGTGAGATCAATAATTCTTCATTTTTACTGATGTATTGATGATGACAACGTGTCCTGGCACATTTTGACTTTATCTGTTTATTTCTTCTGGTAACTTAACCCTTCGCGTTGCCCCTACACCATTTTTATTATAACCCCTGACGTTTTTGTGATTACCGTTGACTTTTCGACCAAATTGCCGGCATTTAATACTGATTTATAGAAAAAAATGCCAACATACGCCTTATTACAGACAAGGGGCGTAGCTATGGAGGTCAAGGAATTATTCAGTGTCGGTATTGATATTGGTACCACCACCACACAAGTGATCTTTTCGCGTCTGTCGCTGGTAAACCGGGCGGCAGTATCACAAGTACCACGCTATGAGTTTGTCCAACGCGAGATTATTTGGCAAAGCCCGGTGTTATTTACTCCCGTGGATTTCGCCGGACAACTGCGTGAAGAAGAGCTACTCAACTTAATTCAGACGCAATATCAGGCAGCCGGTATCGATCCAGAAAACATCGATTCCGGGGCGGTGATCATTACTGGTGAAACCGCTAAAACCAGTAACGCACGTCCTGCGGTCATGACACTGGCCCAGAAACTGGGGGATTTTGTTGTAGCAACGGCGGGGCCACATCTGGAATCAGTGATTGCTGGTTTTGGTTCCGGCGCTCAAGCACTGTCACAACAGAAAATGGCCAGAGTGCTCAACATTGACATTGGCGGCGGCACAGCAAACTACGCACTGTTCGATGCCGGACGACTTATCGCCTCCGCTTGCCTGAATGTCGGCGGTCGCTTATTGGAAACCGATCCTCAAGGAAAAGTCTTACGGGCACATCCGCCCGGAGCGCTCATCGTTCATTCTCTGTTTGGTGAAAACACCGATGTTCAACATCTAACAGCCACACAGATACAACAGGTCGCCGCCCGAATGTCACAGTTGCTATGGGAAGTCGCCGTCGGACATCTCACCCCACTGGCGCAGCAATTGCTGATGACTGAACCACTGCCAAACTGTGATGAACTCTATGCGGTCACCCTCTCCGGCGGTGTAGGTGAATGTTATCGTCAAGCGTCGGACAGTGATCTATTCCGTTTTCACGATCTGGGGCCACTACTGGCGAACGCTATTCATCGTGATCATGATTTCACCAAGCTGCCGCTGCAAGTACCAAAACAAACCGTCCGCGCCACCGTAATTGGCGCCGGCGCTCATACCTTATCGCTATCCGGTAGCACTATCTGGCTTGATACACTGTCGCTGCCACTGTGCAACATCCCCGTGGTTCATCCTGGAACAGAGGTCACTGAATCACTGACAGAAGCCTGGCGGCAAGCACTGACGCAAATGGACCTTGACCCACAACAAGATCTGTATGCCCTGGCTCTGCCCGATGCCCTACCAGTCAATTATGCCGCAGTACAGACATGCATCACCGCTTTACAGGATTTTACCGAGAGTTATCCCTCTTCCCATCCGCTGCTGATAGTTGCCGGTCAAGACTTTGGTAAAGCACTGGGTATGCTGCTGCATCCTCTGATGGAAGAACGGCCACTGGCGGTAATCGACGAAGTGATTACCCACACCGGAGATTATATCGATATTGGGATTCCATTATTTGGCGGCACCGTCGTTCCCATCACCATCAAATCACTGGCTTTTCCTTCCTGAGAGAGCGTAAACATGAAATTAAAAACACAGCTTTTTGGTAAAACGTATCAGTTTAAGGATGTCAAACAGGTGTTGGCGATGGCTAACGAACTGCGTTCAGGGGATATATTAGCCGGGGTAGCTGCCGAAAGTTCTCAACAACGTGTAGCGGCTAAACATGTCCTGTCGGAAATGACGATAGCGGATATCCGTATGAACCCGGTAATTCCCTATGAAGAAGATTGTGTTACCCGCATTATTCAGGATGACATTAATGAAACTGCCTACACTCGCATAAAAAACTGGCGTATTGGCGAACTGCGTGAATATATATTGAGCGATGACACCCGCGTGGATGATATTGCCTTTCTGCGTAAAGGGATAAGTTCTGAAGTTGTCGCAGCCGTGGCAAAAATCAGCTCCAATGCCGATCTGATTTATGGCGCGAAAAAAATGCCGGTGATCAAAAAAGCCAATACCACCATCGGCACACCGGGAACGTTCAGCGCCCGCCTTCAACCCAACGATACCCGCGACGAAGTACAAAGCATTCTGGCCCAGATTTACGAAGGACTGGCGTTTGGCGTTGGCGATGCAGTTATCGGCGTTAACCCGGTAACGGACGATGTGGAAAACCTGACTCGCGTGTTGAACACCATCTATGAGGTGATCGACAAATTCGCCATCCCAACACAGGGCTGTGTCTTAGCCCATGTCACCACTCAAATAGAAGCTATTAAGCGTGGGGCGCCGGGCGGTTTAATTTTCCAAAGTATCTGTGGCAGTGAAAAAGGGCTGAAAGAGTTTGGGGTAGAGCTAGCGATGTTGGATGAAGCACAAGCTGTCGGCGCGGAATATTGCCGTCTTGCCGGCAGTAACTGCCTGTATCTTGAAACCGGCCAAGGCTCTGCCCTCTCCGCTGGCGCTCACTTTGGTGCCGATCAGGTGACAATGGAAGCACGGAACTACGGTCTGGCGCGCCATTATGACCCATTTCTGGTTAACACCGTCGTCGGCTTCATCGGGCCGGAATACCTCTACAATGATCGCCAAATTATCCGCGCCGGATTGGAAGATCACTTTATGGGAAAACTCAGTGGTGTCTCCATGGGATGTGACTGCTGCTATACCAATCATGCCGATTCCGATCAGAACCAGAATGAAAATCTGATGATCCTGCTGGCAACCGCAGGGTGTAACTTCATCATGGGAATGCCGCTCGGTGATGACATCATGCTCAATTACCAAACATCCGCTTTCCACGATACCGCCACTATTCGTCAACTGCTCAATTTGCGTCCATCACCAGAGTTTGAGCGCTGGCTGGAAAACATGGGAATCATGGCAAACGGGCGCTTAACATCACGCGCAGGCGATGCGTCGTTCTTTTTCTGATGCTTTGTTGAGATAAATCACATGAACCAAAAACAAATTGAAGAAAATATAAGCAATATGGTGTCTGGTCAGGAACCACATGCATCTCCTGAAATCACTGACGAAACTGAAAGCTGTACGCTGGACTTAGGCTCCCAGGAAGCCAAACAGTGGATTGGCGTACAAAACTCGAGCCGTATGGAAGTTCTACAGGAATTACGCCGCAGTACCGTATCAAGAGTATGTACCGGTCGCAGTGGTCCACGTCCGCGAACCCAAGCATTACTGCGTTTTCTGGCTGACCACTCCCGTTCCAAGGATACGGTGCTGAAAGAAGTTCCTACCGAATGGGTACAAAAACAGGGGCTGTTGGAAGTGCAATCTCAAATCAGCGACAAAAACCTCTATCTGACCCGGCCTGATCTGGGGAGAAAACTCAGCGCCAATGCCGTAGAAACCCTGCTGACACAATGTAAAACGGCTCCTGACGTACAGGTTGTTATCTCCGATGGCCTCTCTACTGATGCGATTATTTCCAACTATGAAGATATTCTACCCCCTCTGCTGAAAGGGCTGGAACAAGCAGGATTGTGCATCGGTACGCCGTTCTTTGTACGCTATGGCCGCGTTAAAATTGAAGATCAGATTGGCGAATTGCTGAAAGCTAAAGTGGTTATCTTGCTCATCGGAGAACGTCCCGGATTGGGACAATCGGAAAGCCTCTCCTGCTACGCGGTCTACAAACCAACCGTAGAAAAAACTGTTGAAGCGGACCGCACTTGTATCTCCAACATTCACCGGGGCGGAACACCACCAATCGAAGCCGCAGCAATTATTGTCGATTTAACTAAAAATATGCTGGCGCAACAAGCGTCCGGCATTGCTCTTAGCCGTTGATGGAAACTGATTATTCCCGCATCATAAACAGGTACTTAAAAAATAATGAATTGAGCTGGTGTAACTTACAGAGGCATCAGATCCGATGCCTCTGTAATCTTGATTACCCTGTCTACTATATTCATCTACAACCTGCCCAACGAAACTTGCGATTGCTAAGACCCACTTCCCCAGAATTATAATTAGTAGATTCACATAATAAGCGCAAATGATTTTACCTATACTCTATCTGAATGCATCTGCCAAAAGTTTGGCTTTATATAAACCACCATATATGGAACTGCATACGTACAGTGATGTAGGAGGATGGCAGGCCAAAACCTGCCTCCTATTTTATGTGCTTTACCACATTCCTGATGTAACTTCAAGTTCTGCGTTTATACCACCGCTAAGATTGAATAATACAATTTTATAGTAATTAATAGGGTTAGGAGGTGATGCGAGTATTTTAGTTTCACCGGCATAAATATCAATATCGCTATACTGATTAAAACCTCCAAACAGACCAGCCCAGTAATTTACAACCTTGATATTTGCCGGGCCATGGTTTTTTATCAGTGCGTCATCGAAATATTTGGGAATGACTACATTACCTTTATTAAAAATTTCAAAGGGTTCATTAGAGTACATATATACCTTTCTTAATATAACGTTAAATCCCTCCTGTAAAGAACTCGTTACAAACTCAACTTCTGCATCTAGTTTATCGTCCAGATTGAAGACTACAATTTTATAGCGATAAACAGCATTCAGAGATGATGGGAGTATTTTAATTTGGCCGCCATAAACATCAGAATAGCTATACTGCTTATAATCTCCAATCAGAGGAGCCCAATAATTTATAACCCTAACTGGCGCTACTTTATTGTTTCTTAGCGTTACCCCTTTGACAACAGAGGGCATTGGCAAATGGTTTTCACTATAAATCTCAACGGATTCAAGAGGGCGTATAGATATAGTCTTTTTTAATGACATTATATTTTTCCTTATTATTTCTGTTAATTAGATACATATATAACAAGTAATTCCACCTGTAAAATTTAACTTAACACTTTCCACAATCAGTTAAATGTTTAAATTTATCAGTATAGTAAAAAAATATAGTCAACGAATTCATCGTATAAACAAACTTTCATAATAGTAATGCAGCCTACACAATTGATCTATATCTGAATAGTTGAGATTTTATATTTGGAAATACCTTACCAGTTCAAAGCCTGCCATGAATAAATCTCAACCCTTGCTATCCAAAGAATCGTGCACGATATATCACTATTTTGGAAAATAATTTATATACCCGTCATCTTTCAAGTTGCCTCTTTGTTGGCTGCGTTCACTCACCCCGGTCACATAGTTATTTATGTTCCCGGGGATTCGCTCCCTTGCCGCCGCGATGCATCTTGAAATCCATAGGGTATAAATCGTCATTCAATATTATAATAAACAACAGCCGAAATCAGAATGAGGAATGTTATCAATATAAAAAATAAAAGCTAATTTTCATTTCCAAATTTATATTAAAAACCTGATAATAATCTTACCAAAAATTAAATATATAAAAATATATTTAAAATCCAATTATTTAATTGAAAAAATAAAATAAACCCATATAACGATACTACGTAAACTTTAATTTAATATGAGGAGAAAAATTTCATGTGATTTTCTTGAAAATTTATTCATTTTTTTATTGGTGTTAGTTTATCAGCAAAGTGGTTAATATAATTAAAAAATTTACAAGCGCAACAAACCTTCGAAAAACAGATCTAAAGAACGCATTTATTAGGTATAATAAAGGAATAAATATGTTATGATAAATCATTATATCAATCAGTAATATGAGGTTAAATAAATGGATTTGGAAAAACTAAGAAAATTAACACTCAGTAGTGGATTCACGTTTAAAGAGCTTCTTATGATGCAAAGGATCTTTAAAAATCTTGACGATGATGAAAGAAGATATGTTATAAGGAATTATACAAAAAGCGATAATATTTACAATATTATAATAGTATTTGCTGAAGATGCAGGCGACCCAGTGTTATTTTTCACTCTTATGTATGTCTGCTGCATAATAATGGAGGTTTTCCTCCATGACAAAAATACAATTTTCTTTTTATCATTTGTATCGCTTATTTATATCGTTTCAACAATGATATGTCTTTGTTACAAGTCTTTTTATTATCGCTATAATTTTTTCACATGCATAAAATTAGTCATTTTCTATATTAGACTTAGAGCAAACTTTAAGCAATTATAATGCGCGATAAAGAATAAACATGTAACGATAATAAATTTATAGAAACAGAAAATCGAGTATAAATAAATGAATACAACTGACTTAAGAAAATTAATATTAAATAGCGGATTCACCTTAAAAGAATTGCTTAAGATAAAGAGAAATTTTCTTATTCTTCATAAAGACAACCCCTATATTTATGATAAATACCAAAGTAAAACAGATTGTTTTTGCCATTATCTGTTATTTATAGCTGAAGAGATAGCATTACCAATAATACTATTAACCTCAGTTTATTCATTTATAATATTAGGTATGTTTTTCAGTGAAAAAGTATATAGTATTTCATTGATGTTATCTATTTATCTATTTTTTACTATTTCGTTTTTTATCTACTATAGCCTCGCCGTTAGCTGTAATTTAATCACTGGTTCAAAATTACTAATTTTCCATATTCGTTTTAAAATAAAAACAAATTCAATTATTAAGTTCATCAATAAAACATTGATAAAATCAAATAAATCGAGTATAAATAAATGAACCCAACTGACTTAAGAAAATTGATATTAAATAGCGAATTCACCTTAAAAGAATTGCTTAAGATAAAGAGAAACTTTCTGATCCTTCATAAAGACACCCCCTATATTTATGATAAATATAAAAGTAAAACAGATTGTTTTTGTCAATATCTATTGTTTAGAAGCGAAGAAGTATCCATGTCAATAATATACTCAACACTTATTTGTTCATTCATAATGTTAGGAATGTTTTTCAGTGGGAAAGCATATGGAATTCCATTAATGTTTTTTGTTTACTTATTAACAACAACATCTTTTTTATTTTTATTCGGTCATTCCATTAACTTTATAACAGAATTAAAATTATCAATATTTTACTTCCGCTTTAAAATAAAAACTAAACTTCAATCATCATGAAGTTTATATATGTCATCTATCAAAAGTTTAAATTTATATCCACTACTTAATACTTGAATAGTTAACATAGGCTTTGGTGTTAACCGCCATTTTCTGGCAAGATCCTCATTAATATACCTAAATAATTTTCCCGCCCCCGGCTTTACAGGATAGCCCCCCGATATATTATTCTTTGGTTTAATAGGCTTAAGCTTTAACATTCCATATGTTCCATATGCACTTGCCACTAAATCAACTGAACTATAAGCAACATCAGCTACACCATCATCATAGCCTAAAGCATGAGAGATGTGCCGATATCCCTCCCTGACCCAGCCTGTATCTTGATTCTCATAAAGAATCGGACTAATAGCTTCATAAAAGTTATTACCTCCATGAGCCAACAAAACAACCCCCATAGACTGAACCTTTTTAGATCTTACCAATTTACCCGATTTAAAAACTGCAACTCCAGCAACTGTTTGAACACTACCAGCAACAACCCCTCCCCCTATTTTTGCATATTTAACCACTCCCTGATCTTCAAATATATCGGTTATAATATATTTGGTATAATCATTACGCCTTAAAGCCTGATATTCTTTTTCAATCGTTTCATATTCATCTTTTACTTCATAAACTAATCTCTTTTTTTCACTTATATCAAATGTATTTTTAAACTCACGTGTTTTTATATTAACAAAGTCATCTATTTCTTTTAAATATGACATTCTTAATTGGCTATCTTCTATAAAAAAGCTGGCAGCTAAATGTGCTTTACGCTTCAATGACGAAGCGTAATTATTTAAATCATAAGAAAGATGAGATATCCCTTTCATAAAAGCCTCAATAAACGTTGTCTTCCCATATGCTATATGCACTTGTGCCAGACATAACATGTTCCCACGTGATTGACTGGTACATTAAAGATAAACTTTCCTGTGGCTGACACTCATTATGACTGATATTCAATTTATTACAGACGAACATAGCAAAAAACAAGCCGTGATTTTGCCAATAGATGAGTATGAAAGACTGTTAGCAGCCACTGATCATGATGAGGGTTATCAAATTATTCCCTATACAGCGGGACCAAATGATGATGAAACCATTCCTCATGAAGTGGTTTCTATCATGGTAGACGATGAAGTTTCACTGCAAGCCGCTTGACGCATTTATCGTGAACTATCACAGGCAGAGGTACGAAAAAATTGGGTATAAAACAAGCAGCCCATTATTGTGGGAAGACTACCAACAGAGGAAACCATGAAGACATCACTTAGTCATGTTGCCAAGGCTCGTAACGACATATAAATCAAATACCATTTTCTCCACGTTATCCTATCTCGATAACGCTTTTTCTCTCATTCTTTTACGACGGCAGCACAATATTGCTATCGGCCAATAGCCCCATATTGTTATACATAGAACAAGCCGCATCCACCAGATGCATAGCCAGCGCAGCACCGCTGCCCTCTCCCAGACGCATGTCCAGATGCAGATAAGGCTCCAGTTGCAGATGTTGCAATGCAATAATTGAGCCCTGCTCAGCCGATAAATGTGACGGAATAAGGTAATGACGCACAGCGGGAGCGATACGGCAGGCTGCCAACGCCGCAGCGTAAGAGGGAAAACCATCCAGAATCACTGGCAACCCGGCAGAAGCCGCGCCAAGCATCACGCCCGCCATCCCCACCAAATCATAACCACCAACCTTCGCCAACACATCAATGCCGTCGCTGGCATCAAGCCGATTGATTTCAATCGCCTGCCGCACAATAGCCACTTTATGATGCAAACGATCACGGGGAAAGTTAGCCCCAATACCTACTATCTGTTGTGGATCGCTGTTGGTAAAAACGCTGACCACAGCCGCCGCCGGTGTGGTATTCGCCATACCCAATTCACCCACACCAAATAGTTTCACGCCATCTGCGGCTTGTTCCAACGTCAGGCGTGCGCTTGCCAGCAACAGATCTTCCGCTTGCTGACGACTCATGGCCGCTCCATGAGCAATATTGCCGCTGCCACGCCCTGCCCTCATGTCCACCAATCCCGGCAGCGGATCACTGTCAATCCCTACGTCCACAACTTTAACCTCTGCGCCCGCATTCGCCGCCAACACACAAATCCCCGTGATCCCTTTCTCCATATTCTGGGCGTGAATCGCCGTTGCTGATTTAGGGGATATCGTCACGCCTTCGTCATAAACCCCATGATCAGCCACCATCACAATGATTTGTTTACGATCAATATGGTGGCCCGATAATCCCCGCATCCCGGCAAGTTGAATCGCCAAATGTTCCAGACGCCCAAGACTGCCCGTTGGTTTAAGCAATCCATCCAATCGGGTAGCCGTACGCGCCATAGCCACGTTATCCAGCGGCACAATCGCACTGATGATCGATGAAAGTGAGATTGATGAAGATGTTTGCATTAGCGTTATTCCCGCGTCTCAAATTGCCAGCAAGCTTGGCTATTAAATGTACGCAACGTAGTAAATCCATGGTGGATTTCTACTACGCTGTATGCACCCTGTTCAAAATGAAAATGCCACATGGCAGAAGGCGGCATAGCCAGCAAACGCGCCAATAACAGACCAAGCACCCCCTGATGAGCCACCAGCAATAAATTATCCTGATTTTCCTGTTTCAGCAGTTGCTGCGCCACGTTTTCTATACGTGCGGCAAATGCAGGAAAGGTTTCACCACCGGTAGGAGAGGCTTGTTGCCAGTCTACTAACCAGGCAGACCAGGCTTCAGCATCTTCGTGTTGCAAATCGTGATGGTGGCGCATTTCCCATGCGCCGAAATACATTTCATTGAGTTGCGTATCGATACTGGCCGATAACGCGCGGTCTGCCAGAATGATTTCCGCAGTATGACGCGCCCGCCGTAACACGCTGCTTGTCGCTTGCGAAAATGTCACGGCGGATAGATAGCGGGCAACTTGCCGGGCCTGATTTATCCCCGTATTAGTCAACTCCACATCTGTCATACCACAGAAAACGCCGCTCAAATTCGCTTCCGTCTGACCATGCCGAACCAAAAATAGTCGCATCAACCTGACTCACAGTAGCGCCAGTAAAAACACCAGTTCCCCGATTTCCACAGACGCACCCAAGGTATCGCCTGTTTGTCCACCTAAACGACGGTGCAAATAAATCGCCAGTAATCCAATAACCAACAGTGTGATCACCAATGCCAACACACCAGGCACCCCAGCCAGCAGAGTAATCAACACCATTCCACTCAACAATGTTAACGCTGCCTGATGACCATTAACCCGGCCAATATAGAGATTCCCCAACCCACTTCCTTCACGGGCGCAACGCTGACGATACATTAACAACACAATCGCACTCCTGCTCGCCACTGACGCAGCGATTAAGGTCACCAACATCGGGACGTCACGCAGTGCCAATTCGCTCACGACCAGCACTTTCGCCAGAATAAGGAAGATCAACGCCAACCCGCCGTGAGTTCCCAAACGGCTGTCACGCATAATTTCCAGCATTCTTTCCCGGTTACGTACGGAAAACACGCCATCACAGGTATCCGCTAAACCATCAAGATGAAGCGCACCCGTTAGCAATGCCAGCACTAATACGTAACTTAATGCCGCCAGCGGCACGCCACACCAAGGCGCAAGCAGGGTAAAAATAACCGCAGCAAGTGTACCAACGATCAATCCAACAAAGGGGAAACTAGCAATACCACGCACGTATTGATCCATTTCCACTTCCTGTGTCCAGCGCGACGGAACGGGGATGCGAGTCATAAATTGCAAGGTGGCAAGAAACAGACGCAGATTCATTTAATTTTTACCTCAATCCCCGAAACCATCAGAAATACCTCACTAGCAGCCGCCGCCAGCCGCTGGTTAACCCTTCCGGCAATGTCACGGAAATGGCGCGCCAGTCTGTTTTCCGGCACGATACCCATGCCCAGTTCGTTAGTAACCAGATATATCGGTGAAGTCATGCGGGCGCAAGCCGCTAACAAATCGCTAATTTGCTGCTGAATCTCTACCTCCAATACAGCAAAATCCATCTGTTCAGGTGAAGTCTGTCCGGCTTGATCAAATAATAGATTGGTAATCAATGTCGTAATACATTCAAGAATGACCGCTTCTCCCGGCTGGGTTTGCGTAGTAATTACCGCACCAAGATCACGATAGCCCTCCCATGTACGCCAATGGGCCGGCCGGTTTTCACGATGTAGTTGTATACGTTCAGCCATTTCACTGTCTGTCACCACGGCAGTCGCAATATACAACACCTGCTCACTGGCTTGTGCCGCCAGTTTTTCCACCAGCACACTTTTACCACTGCGAGCGCCGCCGGTAATCAAAATCACGGCGTCAAGCCTTGCTGATGGTTTTTCATACACTGATAAATCTGTTCTATATCCAGATGTTCGCGCATAGCTTCCGCCAAAAGGTCAAACTGTGTCTGTTTGTAGTGGGCATAATCCAATGTATCTCCCTGATAAGCCATCAATCCTTTGCGCTGGCGCAAAGCATTAAGCAGAGCACGGGTAAAATGGGTACTATCGAACAGGCCATGAATATAACTGCCCATCACACTGCCCTCCCGATTGACCGCACCATCGAACCCACTGCCGGATTGGCCGTTACGATCGGTAATACAGGCAAATGGTGTTGCATCCGCCCCCAATAACGAACTTCCCATATGAATTTCATAACCACGGACCGGTTGCTCAATGCAATCTGACAGCAAGCCCGGCAACGCCGTCAGGCAGCTACCGTTTACCCTAGTTGTCACTTTTTCATGGGCAAATCGGGTTTCCACATCCAGCAATCCAAGACCATCCATCTGGTCAATACCCGATTCCACCCCATCGATAATCCGCTTCCCCAGCATTTGATAACCGCCACAGATACCGATAATCGGAATACCAGACTGATGTGCCGTCAACAGAGCATCCGCAAATCCGTTCTGTCGCAGCCATCGCAGATCGCCCAGTGTGTTTTTGCTGCCAGGTAAGATAATCAGATCCGACGACTGCAACTCTGATGGTTGAGTCACATAGCGCAAGCGAACATCCGGTTGCATCGCCAGTGCATTAAAGTCGGTAAAATTGGCAATATAAGGCAAACGAACTACGGCAATATCCAGCGCCTTTTCGGCTGCACCATCATATTTACCGGTTTGCAGCGCTACACCATCTTCATCTTCCAGGTCAATATTCAGCCAAGGCATCACTCCCAGCACAGGCACCCCGGTTAAGGCTTCAATCTGTTCAATACCCGGCTGGAGCAGGCTGATATCACCACGGAATTTATTGATGATCACCCCTTTGATCCGCGCTTTCTCCTCCGGCAATAACAGGGCCAGCGTGCCGTAAATAGCGGCAAATACGCCGCCACGATCGATATCCGCCACCAGCAGCACAGGCGCATCAACCATCTCCGCCATTCCCATGTTGACAATATCCCGATCACGCAAATTGATCTCCGCCGGGCTACCGGCGCCTTCCAGCACCATCACGTCATATTCACGGGCCAGACTGTGAAAAACTTCACAGATTTGCTGCTGCAAACGGGGCTTGTACTGGTGATACTCCACCGCATTCATGCTACAAGCCACTTTTCCCATCAACACAACCTGCGCCTTACAGTCGCTGGTGGGTTTTAGCAATATCGGGTTCATTCGTACATCAGGTTCTATACCCGCGGCTTCCGCCTGAAAAATCTGCGCCCGCCCCATCTCTTCACCGTTAGCAGTGATACCAGAATTCAGCGCCATATTCTGTGACTTAAACGGCGCGCAGCGATAACCATCCTGAACAAAGATACGGCATAGTCCCGCAACCAATATGCTTTTCCCAACATCGGACGCCGTACCTTGCAACATTAAAGACAGACTCATATGTCATTTCCTTAATTATTACGCTGACGTAGCAGAGCAAAAAGTTGCTCCTCAGTTTTACACAATGGCAACCCCAATTCGCTGTGGATCTTAACCAACCAAGGTTGCACTAGTCCGGCAGCCTGCAATTGTTCATGTTGCAGAAAAACCTCGGCAGTTTCACCTGCACAGACCAATTTACCGTGGGATAGTACGTACAGATAATCACAGACGTTGTAGATTAAATCGATATCATGGCTGGAAATAATCACCCGTTTTCCTTCTGCCACAATACGTTCGATGATAGCGATCATATGTTGTCGGCCAGAAGGGTCCAACCCGGCGGTCGGTTCATCCAACAGCAGATATTCCGCTTCCATCACCAATGCCCCCGCTATTGCAACACGTTTTTTTTGTCCATGACTCAGATGTTGGATTGGCTTATGACGGAATTCATGAGCATCCACCAGCGCCAGCGCCCGTTCAACACGCTGCGCAATCAGCGCCTCATCAATGCCAAGATTACGTAAACTGAAAGCGATGTCACTGTCGATGTCGGTATAGAAGATTTGCTGTTCCGGATCCTGAAATACCGTCGTCACCCGCTGGCGCAAAGCCCGCAAATGGGCTTTACCATAACCGATAGGCTGGTCTTGCCATAAAACCTCACCCTGTTGAGGACGCAGAATGCCGCTCAGATTCATAAACAACGTGGATTTACCGCAACCATTTGCCCCCAACAGGCCGGTAACGGCATGTCGGCTAAAATCCATGGTCAAATTCTGTAAGACGGGCTCATCCTGATAACTGAAACTTAACTGTCGGGTAGCTAACATCGGAATCCTGTCCTTACAGGTGAAAATTCCCCTGATAAAGTTTGATATCCAGCGAAACGATCATTTGCTGATAACGGACCATCACACGCGTAAATAGCATACTAACTAACATTGCCAGTGAACGGTAGCCACTTCCCAACGACGTGTAACCAAACCGCAGGGATTGCGCACGATGGATCGCCGCCGCCTCATCAATAAAAATAAAGATAAAACGCCAAGTCAGCAGGATCTGTTCCGTTAATAGATCCGGGACATGACAACGTTTCAACAGTTGGATCAATTGTGGAAACGGGGTATTAAGCACAAACCAGAAGGTAGCCGCCAATGCGGCCAGGCTGCGCCACATTGTCTGATTGGCGGTGGTCAGCCCTGCTTTATCAATACCGAACCAAAACTGCCCTATTTGAACGCCCCACCACAGGGCGTCCGGCTGACGGGAAACCGATAGCACAATGGCTATCAGTCCCACCAGTAAGAATGATAACGGTACAGACAACCAAAGCAGATAGCGACGTGGCCCGATCCGCAACAGATAGCAGGTCAGCGCCGCAATCACCAGCAATAGCAAGGCCTGGTAGCGCGGCGGGCTGATCATCGCCAGTAGCAGAAACAAGCCATAGAGCGCCAGTTTTGCCATCGGATCAACCCGCCGCCAGCGGCTTTGATAACTTAGTCGATCAATTCCCAACATGCTCACTGCGCTTACTCCGGTAGTAACCCAGAATATAGAAGATCACCGCTGCTCCTAATGAGCCTTGCAAGGTGAACAGTAAACTTTCAATCTCTCCGCTGGCCGGCTCATATAGTGGCTGGAACCAGGGTTCATAATCTGGAGCAGTGACCTGAATCAGCGCCTCTGCTTCTCCATCAGCGCCGCCATATTCGCCTCCGTGGTTAATGAAGAACGGCAGAATAACCAACGCGATTAGCAGCACCAGCAAGGTAATGGTCTTTTTCATGTTAATGACTCCTGACGTGTATAAGATGACGTTTAGTTAACTGATCGTAAATCAGTACAGTGAGCAAACCTTCCGCAATTGCAATCGGGATCTGAGTCAGGCAGAACACACTCATAAACTTAACGATAGAACCGCTAATACCGAATTCAGGCTCTGGGAAAGCCACTCCCAACTGCACCGACGTGACGAAATAGGTCACCAGATCCGCGATCATGGCACAGAGGAACACGGCAACATCACGCCGGAATCCGATTTTATTGGCTAAACGCCAGACCCAATAACCCACAATCGGACCAAGCACGGCCATTGACATACCATTAGCGCCAAGGGTTGTCAGACCACCATGCGCCAGTAGCAGCGCCTGAAATAACAGAACAATGACCCCAAGTACTGCCACGACCGAAGGACCAAATAAGATCACCGCCAGACCTACCCCAGTCGGATGAGAGCAACTACCCGTAACTGATGGAATTTTCAATGCGGACAGCACGAAAATAAATGCCCCACACAACGCCAGCAGCACTTTCTGATTACTGTCATCACTGACAATCTGTCTCAATCGTACCAACCCCATAAACAGACAAGGCAAAAACAGAACCCACCAGGCCAATGCCCAAATAGGAGGCAAAAAACCTTCCATAACGTGCATGGCAAAGGCTTGCTCCGGCACCAGCATCAACAAGACTGCCATTGCCAACCCGGTCAACGAGAGTTTCTTTAGCTGTTGTTCCATAATCTACTCCTTGGTATGCCATTGTTTATTCACCAAAATGGTGGAGAAATAGGGTAGCCGCTGATCGGCAGCTACCTGATCCAGACAACGCCAGCACTGCTCACCCGGCAATGAGGCGTCTGCCATCAGCAAAGCATGTTCAAACAGATTCAAGCGTGCCAGCAACGCACGCACGGTGGCAAAACGGTTATAAACTTTCATCAGCACGACACAATCATGGGTTTGCAATGCCTGTTCCAACTCAGCTTCCGGCGCGGTACAAGACATGACCGCCATTGATTGCTGCTCCATGGCAAGCGGCATTACGGTTCGCGCGGCAATAGCGGCAAAAGAAGTGATACCCGGTACAATTTCCAGCCATTCCTGCCTGCCAATACGCGCCAGCAAAAAGACCCAGGTACTGAACAGCATGGCATCACCCAATGTGATAAACCCGACTTGCCGCCCCATAACCACTTCATCTTTCAGTTGTTGCGCCACTTCATCCCACACCGCCTGTTTTTCTTCGCCGTTACTGCTCATCGGGAAATGGCAGGTGCGAATTTCAGTGTGGGGTAACAGGTATTCACGCACGATAGAGAGCGCCAGACTATCTCCTCCTTTACGCCCGGCGGGTGCATAAAGCACATCAAGACGGGCCAGTATCCGGGTAGCCCGTACAGTAATTAAATCACTGGCGCCAGGACCGACGCCCATGGCATAAAGTCTCCCCTTCATCACGCCACCTCCCGCTGATCTGACTGCAACGCGGCGTTCAGGTGTTGAACAAACATTTGGCGAATCAACGGATTTTCACCTAATCCTTGTAACCAAGATTGCGTGCTGATCCCAACGGCCTCCAACTGGGAACGCCAAGAGTCCGGCTCGTCTGATGCCATATCGTTGATTGCATGATCGCCGGCCACCAGCATTAATGGCATCAAATGTACCTTACGCACGGCCTGCCGCCGCAAACGGATGATGAGATGGCCGATTTCCGGGTAACTTTCCACCGCTCCCACCAACGCCGGAAAATTAAGTGAACTCATCAGGTGATCCAGACAGGCGTAGACAGAAAACGCATGATGACTGGTGCCATGTCCCATAAACACCACGCGCTCATCCGCAGCCAGTGGCGGCATCTGATTTTCCAAGGCAATAAGCAGTTGTTGATAATCGGCAAAACTGTTAAGCAACGGCATACCCACAACCAAACGTTGGAAACGCTCACTAAAGGCGCTCACTTCACTGACGATCTTCTCATACTCGTCACCGTTGATAACATGCAAGGACTGAATAGCCACATCTTGATAACCTTCATTGACCAAACGCTCCAGCGCCTGACGTGGGTTATCCACCTGTAGGCCATCACGTTTTTGCAATTTGCGGATGATCATTCCTGAAGTGAATGCACGATACAGATCACGATCAGGGTAAGCCGCCGACAATTGCCGCTCACAAGCATCAATATTCTTTTGCCGGGTCTGCTGATAACTGGTACCAAAGCTGATGATTAACAATGCTTTTTTCATTTTATTGCCCTCTTTTTTGTTGCCCTCTTATTGCCCTCGTTGTTCCTGCCATTGGGTCAGGTGTTGGACAAACTCATCCAGCGAACTAATCTGCTCTCCTTCATCTGTTTGTAAGGTCTGTGCAGGACGACACACAACAATACAGGGAATATTGAGTGCTAAGCAGGGAGCCACTTTCTGTTGATATCCCCCCTCAGCACCAGATTCTTTAGTGATCACCACATCAGGGCAGCAAAACTCATACAACGCATGATTGAATTCAGCCGTGAATGGTCCACGCAATGCGATAATGTGATCGACCCCCAACCCCAGAGCCTCACACTGAATCAGTACCTCAGCCGTCGGCAATACCCGTACCAGTAAAGTTTTTTCCGGCAGTAAACGCTGATACAGCGCCAGTTGTTTACTGCCGGTGGTCAGCAATACCCGCGGCCCCAGAGTCCGGGCAACGTCGCAAGCGGCCTCCACACTATCGACTTTGTGCAACAACGGATGATTCAGTAAGTCAATCTCACTGGGACGTTGATAACGGGTAAACCGCAGTGATAATTGGCGACAAGCGGCGATCACGTTGTGAGTTAACGCGTCTGCGTAAGGATGTGACGCATCAATTACCCAACCTACCTGATGCTGATCAAAACAGTGCGCCATCGCCTCGGCATCCATACGTCCCACCACCACCTCTCCCTGAATATCACCCGCCAGTTGTCTACCGGCATCGGTAGCAACCGAGAGACGGTAACGCGCTCCTGCCGCGTCCAGTGCCCGGCAAATCAGCCGGGCGTCACTAGTACCGCCGAAAACATGGATAGCCGGATGGCTCATAGCTCATACCCCCGTGGCGTGATCATCAGTCCATCCCGGCAATAGGTAGTATGATTGCCAACGATCACCAGACTGGTCATATCTACAGGTGAAAAATCCATCTCGCCGAAAGTGGTAATCCATTTATCCTGCTTTTTACGCCCGGCGGCTTTTACCACCCCCACCGGCGTATGCGGATCTTTCCATGGGCTCATAAGTTCAAACGCTTTGGCAAGGTGCCCTTCACGGCCACGACTGCGTGGGTTATAGAAACAAACAACAAAGTCGGCCTGCGCTGCGGCAATAACACGTTTCTCAATCACCGGCCACGGCGTCAACAAATCGCTCAAGCTGATATGACAAAAATCGTGCATCAACGGTGCCCCCAGTAACGTAGCCGCGGCAATGCTAGCGGTGATCCCGGCCACCAGTTTGACCTCAAGATCGCACTGTTGCTGGCAAACCAACTCCAGCACTAAACCGGCCATGCCGTAGATCCCTGCATCCCCACTGCTGATCAGCGCCACTTTACGACCGGATAACGCCAAATCAATCGCTGTCTGGCAGCGTTCAATCTCCTTACACATGCCAGTCTTAATCACTTCTTTATCCATCGTCAGATGTTTGACCAAATGGGTGTAGGTTTTATAGCCGACAATAATTTCAGCTTCGCGGATCGCCGCAATGGCATCCTGCGTCATCATAGATTCATTGCCTGGCCCAATGCCGATTACGGTTAACATAATTGTGATACCCCCAAAGTGATAGTGACGCCCTGCTGACGCAGGGTCCGGCCAACCAGTTTCCCTTCGCTCATCAACCAGGCGACAGGTTGTGAAACACTGCCAACCCCTACCGTCCGGCGGACAAAATCGGAAGCGGGAAAACGTTGCTCATGGCGACTTAATTCATTAACACTGAATAACTTAAACGGTACACACCAACGCTGTGCAAGCTGATTCAACGCCGGCTCATCCTTCTTGATGACAACGCTGCCGATGGCACTCAGCGCCATCAGATCAAAATGATTTTCCGCCATCTGCTGCTGCAATAACTCAATCAGTGTTTGCAGCGGGGTGTCCCGGCGGCAGCCGATCCCGGCCACAACACGCTTCGGCACCAATTTATAAACCGGCAGAGGCAGTTCGGGCAGAGAATCGCGCAACGTGACACACACCAGCACATCCAACGCCGGCAATGCCGCCAGACTCGCTATTGGGACAAAACCCCGGGTATCAAAATGTTCACGTTCGTTAAGCAGTGATTCATCCCACCACAGCCCGACTTTCTGACCGCTGACCAGCATTTGGTTTACCACTTTCACCACATGGCGAAAATCCTGCATATCCGCGTTTAACTGAGTGGCAAGAGTATCCAGCGCCGCTACCCCGTTGATATCCGTAGCGGTAGTAATCACCGGATCGGCCCCCAACAGCTCAGCCAGATAATGAGTCAATGCATTAGCGCCACCCACATGACCGGATAGTAAACTGATGACATGTTGACCACGCTCATCAATCACCACTACCGCTGGATCATGCATTTTGTCGTTTATCAGTGGCGCAATCATTCGTACGGTGATCCCCAGCGCTACAACCACCACCAGCGCCGAATAATGTTTAAATGCCTCACGCAAGGTATCGCCAAAACTGCCATTAAAAGGAATAAACCCCGGCTCCAGCAGCTTTTCACTGGTAAAACAGGTCAGCGGCAGATGCGTTCTCAACCTTCGCACCAATCTGACCCCGCCCGGAGTCAAACAGAACACCGCGATCGATTCATGCCCGGCGATATTCATGGCTAAACCCCGCATCGTAGAGCCTGGAATAGTGGTATTCCTCTCCCAGGAAAGCACCGACCAGAATCAAAGCGGTTTTACGGATACCCGCTGCTTGTACTTTTTCGGCGATATCGGCCAGCGTACCGCGCACGGTGCAACTTTCAGCCCAGGTCGCTTTGTATATCACCGCCACCGGAGTGGTCGCAGGATAACCACCGGCCTGAAGACGCGCAGCCACATGCTTCATCTTCTGTACAGAAAGATAAATCGCCATCGAAGTTTGATGAGCGGCAAAGGATTCCAACTGTTCGAGCGGCGGCACTGGTGTACGCCCTTCAATCCGGGTGATAATCAGGCTTTGCGACACTTCCGGCACGGTGTACTCCACCCCTAACTGCGCCGCCGCGCCAAGAAAAGCACTGACGCCCGGCACCGAAACAAAACCAATGCCAGCATCCGTTAGAGCTTCCCCCTGCTCACGGATAGAGCCGTATAACGAGAGATCACCGGTTTGCAATCGAACCACCAATTTACCCGCATGTACGCCATCCACCATCAGTGCAACAATTTGTTCCAGCGTCAGACCGGCGCTGTCATAGCATTCAGCTTCTGGCGGGCAGTAATCCAGCAGTTCGGTGTTAATCAACGAACCGGCGTAAATCACCACTTGCGCCTGTTGCAACAAACGATAGCCTTTCAGGGTGATCAACGCCTTATCACCCGGCCCGGCCCCCACAAACCAGACTTTCCGAGGATCAAAATGTTCAGACATCGATCTTCTCCTTGTAACAGGAAATCAGATACGTCGGATTATTCGGCTTGAAATAGTGGCCGCTGCCAAGTGATGCCAGAGTAGACGCCTGTAGTTGTATGCACTCCAAATCACTTATCTGACACGTCCGCAAATGCGCCAGCGCGTCATTCAGGTTATTCAGCAAAATGAACGTCAGCACCAAACGGCCGCCAGGGTACATGTGCTCCAGCGCCCAGTCGATCAGTGCCGTTAATTGGCCCCCGCTGCCGCCAATAAATACCGCATCAGCCATTACATCCAACGCCAACGGGGCCTCTCCAGCGATGATCTCCACATTATGGCAACCCAACCGCTGACGATTCTCCCCAATCAAAGCCAGTGCCGCAGGGTTACGTTCAATGGCGGCGACCGTCAGCGCCGGGAATCGCAGCGCCGCCTCCAGCGCCACGCTACCGGTACCCGCTCCCACATCAATCAACTGGCTGGCATGATTCAATTCCAACCGCTCCAATGCCAGTGCACGAACCGGCTCTTTGGTCATCGGTACTTTCTGTCCGCGTAAAAATTCGTCATCTCTCATAGGATCACCACTACGTTCATGTCATAGTCAGTCGCCACCGCTTCTGGCCGCAGACGGTGAATACGCTCATTAGGCAAAGAGAGGTTTTCACCAATAATCAATGTACGGCTCAGGCCACGCGCAATAATGGCCTCCGCAATTGCCCGCGGGCCGACGCGCCCATCAGTTACCATTGCTACTTTGTCGTGTTGCAGAATCCAGTCGAAATCCGGGGTACGCCCGTGACTGCTGGTCAGATAGATATCGTTCATATCCAGTGCCGCTTTGGCACACAGATATTGAATTGAACTGATACCGGGAATGATGCGCAGATTATCTGCGGTAAAATATTCAGATAACAATTTGCCGATGCCATACAACAACGGATCACCGGACGCCAACACCACAATATGACGTGTACTGTTGTTCTGTAGCCAGACAAGCAAACTGGCAAGATCAGCATCCAGCACGCGGGTTTCATGGGTGATGCCGCTAAATATCTCCAGGTGACGCCTGCCGCCGACCAGTACCTCCGCGTCAGTGATATAGTGCTGCGCCTGTGGCGTCAGATACGCCGTATCACCGGGACCAATACCGACAACAGTGATCATCGCATCTCCTCCAAAATGTCGTTCAACGGACGGCTGGCGCCGAGGATCTGATTATCAAAGGAGAACATAATGGCGTCACAACGCGGTGGGTTAACGGCAAAACGCAACATCTCGCTCATCCGTTCACAAATTCGTTCGGCAATACGGTCATAAACCGCTTGCAAACCATACTCCGCAATCAGTTCCATCGCAGCTTCCGTGGTATCGCAGCGATTCACCTCCAACAGAAGGGCCTGCGGCGCCCCCATCAGGGCCAGATAGGCAATCAATGTTTCTATGCGACCATCAGCAATGTGACTGTGAGTATGAAAAATCCCCGCAGCTACCTTCACCAGTTTGCCGGGATGTCCTACCAGCATGATATGGCGGAACCCAAGCCGAACCGCTTCCTGCAACATGTAGCCGACAAAGTTACTCATCGTCACCACCAGCTGACCATCAAGCCTCAATTGTTCACGCACAAAACGCTCGCCGTGATTGCCGGGAACCAGAATGACCTTTTCGGCTCCCGCAGCTCGTTTCATTTCCAGCTCAATCGCCAGTGAACGTTTCCAACTCTCCTCCGACATTGGCGTGACAATACCGGTGGTCCCAATAATGGAAATACCGCCAAGTATCCCCAACTTGCCGTTATAGGTTTTCTTTGCCCGCTCTTCGCCTTCCGGAGCAAAGATCTCCACCTCTGCCCCCCGCATCGGGCCAATGGCCTCCCGTACCGCTGCCTCAATAGTCTGACGTGGAGTACGGTTAATGGCGGCACTGCCCACCGGCAACCCGACACCTTTACGGGTAACCGTACCAACACCTTCCCCGCCGCTCAGATGGATTTCACCGTGATCGCACAACGTGACACGGGCAAAAATCAACATGCCATGAGTCGCATCCACATCGTCGCCGCCATCTTTACGGATAGCGGCAGTAGCCTGTTGGCCTTCAATCAGCGGCTGTTCGACATTAAGGCGTAATGTCACGCCGGAAGGGGTAACAATAGAAACATGGTCAATAACTTGCTGACGCAACACCATCAATGCGGCAACCTTGGCGGCGGCAGTGGCGCAGGAGCCGGTGGTATAACCTTTGCGATACTGTTTACCGTTATGCCAGATGCTGTCTAATTGTATCGTATCGCTCATTGTGCCTCCTGCAACCGATACAGAATGGCATTGACAATCGCCGCCGCGATATTGCTCCCACCTTTACGGCCTGCGGCTGCGATATAAGGCAATTCGCTTTGCATCAACGCCGCTTTCGATTCTGCCGCGCCGACAAATCCGACCGGCACCCCGATCACCGCCAGTGGTGAAGCCCGTCTTTCCAGTAGGCGGAACAGCGCTGTCGGCGCATTACCGAACACGAATATTTTGTCGCCTTCCTCAGCCAATGCGACATCTACCGCTGCCATAGAACGGGTAATACCCTGCGCTTTCGCCATCGTTACCACACGCGGATCACTGATATAACAACGGCATTCACAGCCCATCTGCTGTAACAACGTCTTGTTGATACCGGACTGAGCCATCGTGGTATCGGTATACAGAATGCACCCCCGACGCAATGCTTCAGTAATACGGGTCAGCACATCCGGTGAGAACCATAAAATATCCAACCAGTCAAAATCTGCGGTAGTGTGGATCACCCGTTTAATCACCGCTTCCTGTATCTCATCCACAAAACGATAATCAGGGCGCTCACTAGCAATAATATCGCCAATGATTGCGAAGCTATTCTGTTCAATTTGCTGAGGTTTCTGGAGATAGTTCATATTCGTTGCCCTTTTCTAAGCCATTCCGACCAACAATAAGCGCAGCAACGCAAACAACAGTAAGGCCAATTGCGAAGCTATCATCATCAAGTGGATACTGAGCGGGATATCCATCAGCGCGATTTCACGGCGTTCATCACCAATCCAGGGTTTATCTACCCGTTCGCCAAAGTAGTAATTCGGACCGCCAAGGCGGATACCCAAGGCTCCGGCAACCGTCGCTTCAGGCCAGCCACAGTTGGGACTGGCATGCTGATAACGATCGCGCCAGCCAATACGCAGAGCCTGACGAAAATCAACCCGAATAAACCCGGCCGCCGCACTCAGCAACAGCCAACTCAGCCGTGCCGGTAACCAATTTGCCAAATCATCCATACGAGCGGAGACATAGCCAATCGCGCGATATTCCGGCGTTTTATATCCCACCATTGAATCAAGGGTATTGACCGCTTTGTAAGCCATTGCCAACGGCGCACCGCCAATCATCAGGAAAAAAAGTGGCGCAATAACACCGTCAACGCTGTTTTCCGCTACCGTTTCCACCACTGCACGCGTGATTTGCGGCTTATCCAGTTGAGAAGTATCGCGCCCGACAATCCATGACAATTGCTGGCGACTTTCATCCAAAGAACCCTGCTGTAACACACCATGTACCGCCAGAGCGGCATCACTCAGACAACGGCCAGCCAACAGGGTATAAATTATCCATACTTCGACTAACCAACCGAGCCAGGGATGAATACAGTTCATCAACCATAAACATCCCCAACTCATCAGCCAGGTCAAGCCAACAACGACTACCCACAACACTGCCCCACCGACTTTCAATGCTCGTTCATTGTGGCAACAGCGCCGGATAGCCCGTTGCACCCATGCAATCAGATGACCGATCCAACGTACCGGATGAGGCCAATGTGGCGGATCACCCAACCAGCTATCGAGCAAGAAAGCAGCAAACCAGGCGGCAAGTGTCACAACAGCCTCCTCGCATGCATCAACCAGCGATCAAGCAGGCCAGGACGCTGGGCAAAATGGATATGAAGATAACTGGCCAGCGTTTGCTGTACCTGATAGCCCCCCGCCCATTGCTGGATTGCCATGCCGTCACGCCATTTCGTGCAATCAAAGACCGAAGGTACCGAACTGATAAAATCGGAATAGTGAAACTCGTGGCCGCGTAGAACTTCGCCCTTCGCAGCCAGTAACGTGTCACAACGGGCTTGTGCCTGACAGTAACCAAAGCGCATCAGCCGCGTCCCCATACGGCTTTCTCCCGGCAAAATGCCGGCCATCTGGTGACGCTTCCCTTCTCCATCGGTCAATGACCTGCCAAGGTACATCAGGCCACCGCATTCAGCATAAAGGGGAACCTGACGATAATGCGCATCCTGTAAAGCTTCCCGCATAGCACCATTGGCGGCCAATTGAGCGGCATAGATTTCCGGGTAGCCACCGCCCAGATAAATCATCTGGCAATCAGGCAGACGGCGATCATGCAGTGGGCTGAAACGGTGAATACGTACCCCTGCCCGTTCCAGCATTTCCAGATTATCCGGATAATAAAAGTTAAAAGCTTCATCATCCGCCAATGCCAGCGTCAGGCCGTCAGCCAGTGCGGGATCAGGCAATGATGGCGCCTCACCTTCAGGTGAAACAGGGCAATCACAGAGCGCCAGCAGGCGATCAAGGTTGATATACATTTCAACCTGTTGAGCCAACCGCTGCCAGCGGGCATCATCGTCAACCTGCTCCTGAGCAGGAATAAGACCAAGATGGCGGGATGGCAACGACACATCTTGCATCACGGGCAAACGCCCCAGCACCGGAACACCACAATAATGTTCAATGGCACGCCGGATGAGTTCGAAATGATTTTCAGAATTGACGCGGTTAACAATGACGCCCGCAATTGTCAGAGAGGGATCAAAATGACAAAAACCCAGAACAGTCGCCGCAACAGAAGTGGATACTGCCTTACCATCTACCAGCAAAATCACCGGACATCCCAACTGTTTCGCCATTGCTGCGCTACTGCAATAATTCGGGTTCGTACCATAACCATCATACAACCCCATCACACCTTCGATAACGGCCACATCAGCATGGCGCATATGCTGATTATAAAGACCGTTTAGCGTCGCTGTTGGCAACATAAACGCATCAAGATTGCGAGATGCCACACCACACACCGAGCTGTGCCAACCGCTGTCCAGATAATCCGGCCCCACTTTAAACGGCTGGACAGCCAACCCGCGCAGCATCAACGCCCGCAAAATGCCAAGGGTAACCGTGGTCTTACCGCAACCACTCCCCGTACCTGCAATAACAAACGCCTTCTTGCCTGACTGTTGCATAAAAAATTCCCGATATATCGACCGAGAATAGGTGTCAACAAGACGTGCCTGACGCAGCATCAGCACTGCGCACATCCATTGGATGACAACCCGCTTCCCTCCGAAGGAGTTGAATGTCTCATACCTGTCAGGTCGGTCTTCTGGCTTAGCGTCATCCTTCCCCGCCACCTTCCCAGTCATTCCGACCAGTGGCATCAGCGGAGTTGTCAGCATCACAGCAGCGGGGGCTGCGGAGGATTTTCACCCCCTTCCCAACCACACCATTGAGGTGCAGTATTAACCCGACAGCGGTTTATTTATTTTTAACGTGACTATTTATTAAGTTATTAGATAGCTAATGATATATATTCACTCACATTATAATAACCTTATTAACCCCATTGAATTAAGATGCGAATTAAATATATATTCTTCACATCAAGAGGACGGTTGGATTTATTATTTTCGACGATAAACTTATACGACTTATAACAAAAACCACCGCCAATCTGTTAACAAAGATAGTAACAACACCACAACAGCTTAATCGTTGATCATAATCAACTATCTATTCATATCATATAAGTTTATGATGCCGTTTGTCATAAAATAGCTTCTTACACCCTCTGTATAACCAAATCACAATGAGAGCTGCCGATGTTATTAGATACCACTGTACCCCGCATTCTTGGCGCCTGTTTTTATTACTCACCGCAATCAAAACAAGTCCGTCCGCTAATTCCATTGCTTACAGACATTGATAAATTATTTCCCTGGCCGGATAGCGGAAAAATAGGAAACCTGACGAAAAAAATCGCTGCTCTGCCGGCGGAATCCCTACAATATGACTATTCCATCCTATTCGAAGGACAAGGAGCCATGCCAGCGCCGCCTTGGGGATCCGTTTATCTGGACAGAGAAAACTTGTTATTAGGTGAAAGCACATTGGCTTACCGGGAATTTCTGGCGAAACAAAATATAGTCATGTCCAGCAAACAACGGGAGCCGGAAGATCAATTCGGCCTGATGCTGCTGGCCCTGGTTTATATTTTGGAACAAGGGCATAAACCTGCTGCGCGTACACTGCTAGAACAGCACTTACTACCGTGGGCGTATCGTTATCTGGAACTGACTGAAGAGACCAAACTGGAAAATGATTTCTATCCCATTTTGGCCACTATTGCTATTGACTATTTAAAAACACTTCAAACTGAACTGGAATTAATTCCGGTAAAACCAGAATTATTTCGCTAACCTTTTTATTATTCCTCAATTAATACTCCGGTGAGAAATTAAGTAACAACTAACAAACTTACATTCTCCCGGAGATTAAACCCTATTTAGCCAATTCATCATTTATAACGACGAATTTATATCAGAAAAACCCTTATTATCAGCTTTCGTTCCATTGAACGTTATAGCCCTATTGCCGTATATAAAACTGTTCAGCTGATTTTTATGTTATTTATTATTGGGTAAGGAACACCGGCACCCAATAGAATGATTTTATGCGCTAAGAAAAATGTTTATTAATTCATAAATTAGTAAGCATTAAATACCCCAATAAGAGGATTTATTAAAATCCTAAAAAAAGATTGGCAATAAACATCACTTTATTGAACGTCTGTTTTCTTTACATGGAAATATTAAAAATGTAAACAACCTGAGGTCAAAATATGAAAAAAATCTTTTTAGCTACTCTTATTACAGGGATTGTGTCAACAAACTGTTTCGCACAAACACTCCCTGAAGGCCAAAATGAGCATATTGCTCATCAGCAATCCAACACCAGAAACGAAGCTCCGCTATTAAAATCGACAGATCCGGGTGCAGATCGATTTAAGCATGTTGGAAAATTAAGAACGAATGGCCTCTGTACCGCCACACTCATTGCCGGCTCAGAAAAACCGGACGCCAATCAACAGGCGCTTATTCTCTCCGCAGGCCATTGTCTTGACGACAGCTTAGACACAAACGAAGTAATTATTGATCAACCCGCCGGCCCTGGTTGGACATTTACACCAAACTACTTTATTGACTTGATTGATAAACATCAACCTGTTGATATTGATAAAGTTTTATACGCAACCATGAAAGGTGGCGACCTGGCGGTTTTCAGACTAAAAGCAACTTATGGAGAACTGGCAAAGCGTGGAATACTGCCGGTGACATTACAAAAAGAACTTAAGCCATCAGGCCAGGCTGTTGAACTTGCTCATATACCTGTCAATGGCGTAGAGGGTGATAAACGTTATCTGCGATATTCCGACTGCCACATACTTGGAGAAACACCGCTCCTGTATGAACACGTATGGAATTGGACGCCAAGTGTTTCTGTTGATTGTGTGGGTGTTTCTGGTGGAACCTCTGGTTCGCCGGTCATATTGAAAAATCAATCTAAGATAATTGGCGTATTAAATACCACCGTCACTCCGGGTTACAGTGGCTGTGGGCTTGGCCGGCCGTGTGAATTAGTCGATGATAAAGGTTACTCGCGCGAAGGCGCCAGTTACTATATGCCTGTCGACAAAATTGCACGTGCACTTACCCATGATGGAAAACTGGATTTAAATAAACTTGACGATGGCAAAGGGATCACCATTAGCGTCAGTGGTCCTCTTGTTACTCAGAGTACCGTTAACGGCAGCGCTGCCACATGGAATTTACGACTTAGTGAAGATGGTTTTGACAAAATCCGCTATAAGCAAGGACTTGCGAGTAATACTGATTGTTCAAACCCTAAAGGGTACAGCAAACCCTTCTCAGTTACTGAGCAACCGCTGGATAAACTCCTGACACCTTCTAAAGAAGGGATTTACACAATGTGTGTTATTGGACGACATGCTGAAAATAAACGCTGGCAGGATACATCTTACGCGTCAGTAAAATTACGTGAAATTGACAACACGCCTCCGTCAATAAAACCCGCCATAAGATTAGTTTTTGAAGCAGAAGACAGATGGGTTGTTAATCCCATATTTAATCAATGGGAAATTGTTGACTTACGTATAAAATCAGGTCCTCTGGAATCTACAAAGTGTGACGATCACACTGGATATTCTATCTATAGAAGAATACCGATTTCTCTTATGAAGAAAGACTCCCCAGTACGTTTCTGTGTATATGGTTTGGATCAAGCGGGTAATAAAGGCCCAATAGATTATCGTGATTTTGGTGTTAAGAAATAAGTTTTTAAAATCGGCCAGCATTTGCTGGCCTTTTTTGTTTTTACGAAAATAATAAATATCTCAAATTTTACTAGTACTACAGCCGTACTTCCTTTTTTCAACAGAAAAGACACTCATAGAAAAGCTTAATTCATGCGGTTTCTCAGAGTTGTGAGCATCAAGGAAAATGCAACTTTCTGGTATCTACGGCTGTAGTAATAGGGCGGTTGACGTTTTGCGAGGAATTTTTAAGTGAAACACCCAGAAAACTGTTAACTGCGGTTGACAACACAAAAGGTTGTATTATACTCAGTATTATAGAAATAAATGAGGGGTAAAATGATTAAAGTAAATCGAACGCCCGAAGTAGAGAGATGGTTAAAATCTTTGAAAGACAAAACCGCAAAAGCAAAAATCATTATAAGAATTGATAGAATGAAAGAGGGTAATTTCGGAGATGCAGAACCTGTTGGAAGTGGAATATCAGAATTAAGAATTCATCAAGGGAAGGGATACAGGGTATATTTTGCTAATAGGAATAATGAAATAGTTTTGTTGCTTTGTGGTGGCGATAAAAATACACAACAACAAGATATCAAAAAAGCAAAAGAAATAGCTAAAGAATGGGGATTTTAACATGAATAAAGAGCTTAAAGAATTTGATGTTGTTGAGTTTTTAAATGATGATGAAGATATTCAAACCTATTTAAATGCAGCGATAGAGGAAAACGATACTAAATATTTATTTATTGCATTAGGCAATATCGCAAGAGCAAAAAATATCAGCCAGCTATCAAAACAAGTCGGAATGAGTAGAGAGGGTATTTATAAAGCACTTTCTGGAGAAGCAAACCCAACATTTAATACAGTGTTTAAAATAACGAAAGCGTTGGGTTTAAAATTACATTTCACAGGGGCTTAATTGCCCCGTTTTTTTATGCCTTATGCCTTATGCCTTATGCCTTATGCCTGTCAGAGCATGGGAGAACTGTACAAATCTAACGAAGTAAAAGCACAAACTAAAGAAATAGGCTTAATTGAAAATCTGGAATTTATTAAACACCATCCCGTTTTTTCAGTAAGTCGGATATTTGGAGTCATATAAAGCACACCAAGTGTGTTCTGCCGTTGGTCAATAGCTTCTTAGCCGATTCGATCTTGCTGCTGGTCATTTTGGGCTTGCGCCCATCCCTCAGATGTTGTAAGCCAGACAATGGCATTCGGTTAAGCTCTCATAACTGGGCTCCATAAGATGTACACGAAACATCAACAGCCCCTAGGTAACTCTCTAATTGATTCTGGTTATAACACTTCCCATGAATTGGAATACCTCATAGTTTACCAATATATGTGATTTATTTTTGGTTGTTTTTTTGAACAAAAAATGATCAAAATTCAACCACCAGCAATATTGCTTTCTATAATCGTCATTTTGGTCATTTATTGATACGTGAATATGCCCGATTTTTACCCTTTTTAATCCCGTTTAATGCTCTAGTAGGCTGACTTAGTAAACATTACTGTCAGTTTATTGATTACGTAAAACCTTGGTTTAGCGGAAACGGTGAATAAGGCGAATAATGCGGTGCCAAGTGGCAGGAGAATTAACGGAAAATCTCTGGTCGGGGATATCAGTTTGAGTGCAGGGGATG